>DATALK010000049.1:0-17327 GCA_036261085.1 Phototrophicaceae bacterium
TGGGGTGTCACCAGTAACTGTTGGGTAGCGCTGTCGGTGATAACAAAGCCGATGGGCGGTTCATCCCGAATGGTCATTTCCAACGGGCGGGCGGCGCGGGATTCAATCGTGAGTGTGACTGGATTGGGAACACCGAGCGAAAGTTTAGAATCATGCTGGCGCCCGACACGGAATTGGCTGACATTCCCGGCGGTGCGGCGGTCAAGCCAGGTGAGCAGGGCCAAACCTGTGCCGTAAGCCAATGCCGGGATGGTTAGAAAGGGCAGCACTCCGGCCAGCAGGAGCAGCCCCGGCAGAATGAGTGCCAGTCCGAACCAACGGGTCGTCACCATGATTAACGCGGTACTTCCACTTTTGTCAGCAGGCGGCGGAACACAGCGTCGGCATCTAACCCCTCAATTTCCGATTCGGGGCGCAGGGAAACGCGATGGCGCAGCACCGGCGGCACGAGGGTTTTGATGTCGTCCGGCGAGACATAATCCCGCCCCCGGAGCGCTGCCAGGGTTTTGGCGGCCAACAGCAGCGCTACCCCGGCGCGGGTGCTGGCCCCTAACACGAGATCCGCGCTGTGGCGGGTGGCTTCCACAATAGCAGCGATATAATTCAGGATGCCGTCTTCAACCGTGATGGATTGGATGATCTGCCGGATGCGGGCTAAATGCTGCGGATGGACGACAGGTGTCAGTCCGGTTTCCACCAGATGGTGCGCGTCGAAGCCGTTGTGATAGCGCCGCAGCACTTCCGTTTCTTGCGATTGCGAAAGATACGAGACTTTGATTTTAAACAGGAAGCGGTCAAGCTGGGCCTCCGGCAGGGGATAAGTGCCGTCCATTTCCACCGGGTTTTGCGTGGCAATGACCATAAACGGGTCGGGCAGCGGCAGGGTCTCTCCTTCGATGCTCACCTGCCGTTCCTCCATTGCTTCCAGCAGGGCGGCCTGCGTTTTGGCCGGGGCGCGGTTGATTTCGTCCGCGAGTAAAATCTGCGTGAAGACCGGGCCGCGTTTGAGATTAAACTGGCCGGACTGGATGTCAAAGACCACTGTCCCCACGACATCGGAGGGCATTAAGTCCGGTGTGAATTGAATCCGGCGGTATTCGGCCTGAACCAGATGGGCCAGCACTTTTGCCATCAGCGTTTTAGCCGTACCCGGAACGCCTTCCAACAGCACATGGCCGCGCGTGAACAGGGCCACGATGAGCAGTTCGATAACTTCTTCCTGACCGACCAGGACACGCCCCGTTTGTTCCCGTAGTTGCAAGGTAATGGGTTGTAATAGGGCGCTGGGGCGGTTCTCTTGGGATTGATTCACGGTTAAGCTATGCTCCTCAAAAAGTGATCTACATCAGTAATGGTTTTTACCAGATCGGCTTCGCTGACATCGCGCTGGTTCAGGCGGCGCAGCAGCAACCGGAGCGCCGCTTCATCAACGGTAGGGTCTTTGTAGACCACCGCTTTAACCAGTTCAACCGCGTTCAGTTGGGGGTCAAGTGTGTAACGTTCACACAGGCGGCGGCGCAGCTGGCCTTCGTAATGTTTTAAGATTTCACCGCGCTGCCCGGAGCGCCGGAACAGCGTGCCAATCGCCTGGATATACTCCACCGATTCGCGCCGCAGTTGTTCGCTGGGTACGGGGACAGGGCGGCCAAAGCGCCGTCCGCGCAGCGCCAGATAGACCAGTGTCAGGGCAAATGTCAGGATAATCCCCCAACCGGGAGCCGTGCCGACCAGCCACGCCGTGAGGCTGGATTGGGAGGGGTCGCCATAACCATGCGCGGTTTCGTCAAAACCAATCACCGCCGTTTCGGGAATCCCGCTGAGTAAATTAGCGATCAGACGCGCACTGCCACTATCGCGTAAGCCCCGGTTGGTGAAAGGCCGCAATGCGCCGGAGACCCACACTCGGCCCCAACCCTCTGGAAATGAGACCAGCACCGGCTGGTCAGCGCTAAACAGATGCGGGACAACATCGGCGCGTTCAGTTTGAATACTGGCAATGGCTTCGGCCTGCACCGTATCAAACGGCGGGGAAAGCAGGGTGGGGGCGGAGGGGGACAGGGTTTCGCCGCCAGTAGGCAGAAAATCCAGCCGGACATCGTAAGCGTTTAGCAGGGTGTTGGTCAAAAAGGGCATCCCGGCAATAATCAGAGTGTGCCCATCCTGTACCCAGGCGGCCAGTCGTTGGGCTTCTTCTTCGGTGTAAAAGATGATGGGATGTAGCACAAACAGAACATCCACAGCCTCTCGATCCTGCGGCGACAGGACTTCCTGTACTTCATAGCCGTTGCGCCGCAGCCACAATTCCAGCGCCATCGCACCATTGGGGTTGACGCTGCGAATGCTCAAATCGGGGGCATCCGGCGTTGGCGCGATAAACACACTGATGATCGCCAGCATGACCAGGATAGCGGCGGAGGCGATCAGGATTTTTATATCGGCTGTCAGGTGTTTGCTCATGGCACAAACCGCCGCAACTGGTTGAGATGGTGGCAGTACTGCTGATAAACCGCCGCATCTACCGGAGCATAACCGTACCAGACATCTTCGAAGATGTTGATGACCTGGCGTAAGGTTTCAAGCAACTGCGGCTGACCCTGAATTTGCCGGAGGTGCTCGCGGTTAGTCAGAGTGGCATCGTACCGGATGAGGCCGCGTTCGTCCAACAGTAGCAAACTGGAGAGATACAGATACCGGATAGCGGCGCGGTAGTCACCGGAAGCAGCCAATTCCGAGGCTAAGTCTGCCGCGCCGCCGGAACTGGTGGGTTCGTCGCTGGCGGCGGGATGGTCAAGCGCGGCAGGCTGTACCGTTAAATTCCGGCTGAAGTACAGAAAGACCACCACCACCAGCGCCACACCAGCGATAATGAGCAGGAATTGGCTGAGACCAGAGGATAGATTTAAGTTTGGCAAATCCGGCGAGGATTGGTCCGGGCGCGGCGTTGGTGTCACTTCGGTGTAGTGAAAACGCGAATCCTGAAGCACTTCGTCCAAAGCCGACTGCGAGAGTTGATCGCTGGAGATGGCGATTTGCCGAGCATGTTCATCCAGTAACGCCTGGATGTGCCGCTGCAAAACTTGAAGTGCGGTACTGTCCCCTTCTGCCAGCGGCCCGGTCAGCCAATTCAGGTCTACCGTGATGGTTTCGTTTGCCAGTTGGACTTCCTGGACATTTTCCCATAAAACCCGCGCGGGGGCTAAGATCTCGGTTGGGTTGGGCTGGCGCAGCGCTGGCGCCAGCAGCAGCGCCGTTTGTTCCAAGCGCCGCCAGTACTCCTGTTCGTCAATTGGCATGGCTTGCGCCGAGGTGCGGCCAAAACCAACCAGCACCCCGATCAATACCAGCAGCCAACCCCACCAACGCGGTCTCATCGGGGTAAATTCAGGCCAGGAAGATACTGACTAAACAGCGAACTCAGCGCTGCGCCGGCTAAGGCGGTAATGATAACAACGCCGACAGTTAAAATCAGGATATTCACCAAATCTTTGCCGGTTAGACCGTTATGAACCGGCGGCGAGTCAACATCCCAGGGGCGAGCCGAGGGATTTTCGGCAGACTCAAAGGCAATATCTAGTCCTTCCACACGGGTGCGGGTATCGTAATACAGCAGGGTCAGACCGATGGGCATTAAAGGAATGGTAAAAATGCTCAAAAAGGTGGACAACACAGTCATGGCGATGGTGTAAGTGGTTTGGGAAGCCGTTGAGGCCAGGAATTGTAAAATCAGCCATTGGGCAACGGTGCTAAATGCCAGACTGATGATAAAGGTAATGACAGAGATGGCGACAATAAAGCCGGTTACAGTCCAGAAGCGCGCTTTACCCAGTGCCCAGGCACGGTTCACGCCGAAGGAAGTGCCGACATTTTCCAGCGTCAGGATGGGGACGAGAAAAGCATAGGTGGCGATGCCGATGTAAGCCACCAGGCCGAAAGCGACGATGGCCGGGTTGCAAGCAGCCGATAACAGGCCAATGGCGATCCCAAAGGCCATCACAACAACATAAAAAAGGATAAAACCGCAGCCGAGATTCGAGAAGCGATGCTGTGTTCCCCGGAAGGCTTCGCCGATGGAAACTTTGCGGCCTAACTGGTTTTCGGAGGTAATGTAGGTGATCGGCGCGTTAATGAGGACGGCCTGAAGCAGCGCAGCCACAATGCTGATAACCGATGCGAAACACATTGCCGGTAACATTGAAGATGAGCTGCTGTAACTATTGTAATTCGAGACTGACTGAAAATTAGAGAGCGCTACAATCTGGTTGATGACCGTAATGGGGATCGTCACCAGCGCGGTTAAACCCACAAAAGTCAAAAAATTTTCCCGGTAAATGCGAAAAGTGCGGTCTAATAATTCGAGGAAGGTGAAGGTCAAAATTGGTCGTCTGGGTGCGGCATCCATGTGTGTTCCCCCTGCGGTCTCATATTTCTTATAGTTGCGACATTTTTAATTATACAGGGGAAAATACTTTGACAGGTTTGAGAAATGTTAACTCGTCAGCGAGATTTTTAAAATTCGCACATTTCAAAAAGTTGGAATGCCAACCCGGCTAAATAACACGAGGCGCTCAGAGTGCGCCTCGTGTTGTAATTGACCGCTTACGCTACCAGGGAAACCGGCAGCGAGCGTGAAACGGCTTATGGGGTAGTTGTTTCGAGGGGTGAAACCAGCCCGAAATTCTTGCCCACTTCCACTAAATCCTGGATGTTCACGATCTGATCAACATTAAAATCGGCGTTGGGAGCCAGGCTGCTCTCGACCTCGAAATTCACGCCAACAAAGGCGGCGTCCACCAGATCAACCTTTCCGTTATTGTCGGTATCACCCATCGGGAGGATTGTGACCCCCTGGTCAATAATCTGACCATCCGTGATAATGCTGACGGGTTGGTGGATGACCAGGGAATACGGCGCGCTCAGGGCCAGTTCGTAGGCGCCCATCGGCACATCGGTAAAGCGATAGCTGCCATCACTGCCCGTCACCACCTCAGCCAGTGGGACATTCTGCAAAAGGAGTACCACTCGGATGTTGCTGTAGTCGGTGCGCCCCGGATACTGGACAAAACCGACAATTTCACTCATTTTATTGGGAATGAGCGTTGGCGGAATCGGCGTGGGCTGGATTGGGGTGCTGGTTGGCACGATGGTTGGAACCAGTGTTGGTGGCAGATTGTTGTAAGTGCCGTTGGTGACGGTTAAATCTATCGTCCAACCCTCTTCGTCTACGCCTTTAGCGGTACAGGTGACAGCCGTGTTTCCGGCAGCTTTGATCTGATAATTCAGCGTAAAGGCCAGCAGATTGCCGGTAATGGCCGGGGCGGGGCGCAGTCGGCTGGCGGCAATGTTCCATGCGCCACTGGCGAGTTGGTAGCCCTGGTCAACAAAGAAACTGTTATTGGGGTTAAAACCGTCGCCACCAGTAAAGCCCATTCCCGTTAAGACCGCCGGGTCAACCTGGCAGACCAGTTGCAGCCCATACAACCGGGTTACATTGACGACGCCAATCTGGACGGCCACTTCCTGACCGGGCTGAGAGTTCGCCGTATTCACCGCAATGACCACGCCGGGTTTATCCAGCACGGGGGTCGGGGTGCTGTTGGGCGCTGCGGTTGGCGGAATCACGGTAGGTAGGCCGGTTGGAACCGTCGTTGGTATATTTGTTGGCACACCGGTTGGAACCGTAGTTGGTATGTTTGTTGGCACACCCGTCGGGATAGTGGTGGGGATGCTGGTTGGAACCGTCGTTGGTATGATAGTGGGGACGGTGGTTGGTGGTTGGGTCGGTGTGGCCGTTACCGTCGGTGTACTTGTGACCGTGAGTGTTGGCGTGCTGGTTGGGGCTGTCGTCGGCGGCACGGGTGTTGTCGTGGGGGTTAAGGTCAACGGATTCGGGGTTGGAATCGTCGTCCCACATTCGCCAGCGGCGGTTCGCAGGTCTTCCCAACAGTCTTTACCATGTGCCTGGAGGGTGTAAACCAAGCCCTGTAAGTAATAAAAATCACCAATCAGGGCATCGGGAACATCTACATACAGGCGCAGAGTGGCCGCGTTTTCTTTCTGTACCCACGCTTTCAACGGGAAAATCATGGCCTTGGCATCCGGCGGGTTGCCCGCACCTTCGCCAAAATAGCGATTGAAGCCGTTGCCCTGGGCCACATACCACAGCGGGAACATATATTCGCCGCGTTTCAGCGAGTAAGTATCTTTGGCAGAACTGCCGAGGACTGCGGTTTTCAGGGCTGAATCGGTATTGATAAAACGCGCGATTTCCGGGGTCAGGTTCAAGAACTGGAAGCCTTCAAAAACATGCGTTGAAGTCCATGACCAGCCGTTATCTTCCCAGTAGTAGACGGTAGTGGCATTTTTGCCGAACTGGGCGAAATTTTTCCCCGCATTCAGGCCATTGGTGATGTCGGTAACAGCGGTTGCCTGCATTTTAGCATCCGGGGTTGGTTTTTGTTTTGCCATGCGGGCCAGACCAATGGCCCCCGCAAGGCTTTGATAATACTGACTAACCTCACCCCGGTTGGCATTGTAAAAACTGGTAATTGCGCTCCAGTTCTGTTCAATGTAAGGCCAGTCGCCGGTTTGCTGGGCGTACAGCCACAGCGCATATAGGCCAAACAGCTTGGGCCGGCGGCTATAGCCCGTTGGGATGCGGCCAATTTCGCCTGCCGTCAGCAAATCGGCTTCGCGGCGGGTTCCGGTGTTCGCATCCAGTAAATCACCACTCCACAGGGGATACTGGGACATTTCACTTTTCAGATAGGTTTTTACCTGCGCCTGGAGATCGGCGGGCAGGTAAGGATACGCCAGCGCGAGCGTGTAGACCCCATCAAAACGCTGATACCAAAAATATTGGGCGGTGAGTTCCCCGTATAAGACCCGGAAGGGCGCCAGATGACCAGCGGCAATCGTATCGCGGACTTCCTGGGTCAATGCTGTTTTTAAATCGTCGGCTCCGGTGACATTTTGCGGGAGCCAATACTGCCAGACAAAATCCTCACCACTCTGGGCCTGGGTGGTTCCCAGTGAACCGACCAGGAGCGCTAGGGTGAGCAGCAGCGAAATTAACCATGTTTTTTGTTTCATCATTTCTCCAAGTTGGAAACTTGCAGTCAGATTATTCCTGAAATTGGATGGCTGCTACGCGCGCCATCGGGCGCCAGGTTCGCTGAACCTTAATTGGTATGCTCAAAGGCAGCAATCATCCCGGCGCGGGCCTCGTTACTATAGAGGATGGTCACGCCGTTGGTCGTGGCGATGGGCATTCCGGCATAGGCCGCGCCTGACGCTGTCGGCATTTCAGGCCGATTGGTGGTCGAAGGTTTACAGGTATCCGTAACCGCATCGTTGCCGTAGAAGATAATGTTGGCTCCCCAGGCGCGGAAATCACCACAGTCATATTTGGCGACATGGGCAACAATCCAGGTGCGCTGTCCGGTTTTCAGGTTGACGGCATGGGAACCACGAAACATATTGTGCAGGTATAAATATTCACCACCCGTTGTCAGGACATAACCATTGTCGAGTTCGGGCGCAAGACCCGGATTCATACGCGGTGAAATTTGAACGCGATCCCCGGTAGCGAGGTCTAAAGCGCTGATGTCCGGGCAGTGGTTGGTGCCGAAACACGCGCCGTCTTGCACAAAACTGGTACTGCGAACGCGCCAGTAGGTTAATGCCCGGCCTAAATAGTCCACTACCGGCGGGAAGGGCGTGAAATTATTGCCGCTGACGCGCCCCATTGCCACCTGATACGGTTCCTGACCGGTAGCGATATCAAATACATACAGCGTTTTTTGATGTGGGTTTTGATTCAGCCAATTCTGAATGACCGGTTCTTCCTGCGCCCAGGATGGATTATTCGGCAGCGTGTTGAGCTGCTCTTCCATGAGCCATTCCGCGCCGACAAGGGATGAGCGGGTGCGGACGATGACTTTGCTGCCGACCACTACCGGCCAGCCCAGGTCAAAACTTTGACCAATGAGTTTCACCGGCGGCCATTTTTCGGCGCCTGTATCGGTGACCAGGCCGTAGAAAAACAGATTCTCGGCCCCAAACAGCACTACGTTATTATCTTCGCTGACGGCAGCGGGGGTAATAATGGGGGCCAGGTTGAAGGGCGAGGCGGTGTTGGCCGGGTTAACCCGGGTGCGATAACTCCATTTGAGCGCCCCGCTGGCAAGATCAACGGCATAAAACAGGCCGTCGCGGGATCCCACCAACACCAGGCCTTTGGCAATAATCGGGGCAGCGCTCACGCCAGCACCGGTTTTATATTTCCACTTTAAGGAGCCATTACTGGCATTCAAGGCATACAGGTAGCCGTCCATCGAACCAAAGACGACGAGGCTGTTAGCATAGGCGGCACTTTGGAGAATTGGCCCACCCGTAGCAAATTCCCAGCGGGTCGCCCCGGTCAGCGCGTCCAAGGCGTACATGACGCGGTTAATGGTGCCGATGTAGACTTTTCCTTCGGCCACAATGGGCTGCACCTGCTCGGAAATAACAGTACTGGGTTTGAAACCCGCGCCAAAACTATCGGTAATGTTACGTCCGGCTGCCGAAACAAAATCGCGGGTGATATGGCTGCTATCAAACCACGCCCACTTTAATTTATATTTGGGGGCGACGGCGGCGGGTGACTTGCCTGTATGTTGGGCATTATACTGAAACTGCGGCCAATCCACATTACCGGTTTGCGCGAAGGTCGGATATGAAACAGCACTGGCACTCAGCAACAGGATAATGGTTAGCAGCGTGATAACTCGAACCATGGCGGTCAGTTTTCGGGCTGTGGGGCCTCGTCCTAGGATTTGCATCGTTGGTTTCCTTTTCTCGATCTTTCTGGAAAATGACGCGGGGGCAGATGCTCTGCCCCCGGTTTGTTTTTTACTGCGCTACGGGTGATGTTAAGCCGAAGCTCTTCCCCAGTAATACCAGGTCTTGAATGTCAATCAGTTGGTCGGCATTCAAATCGGCATTGGTAACGGTGTCCCCTTGTAAGCCAAAGTTTACGCCGATAAAAGCCGCATCTACCAGATCAACCGTTCCGTTACTGTCGGTGTCGCCCAGCGGCAGGATGATTTGCCCCAGGTCAACAACTTGAGTGGGTTGATCCAGAACCACCAATTTCTGGACGGTTAAGGAGAGTTGGGCGCTCAACTGGAGTTGGTAGCTGCCAGTTGGGACGTCGGTGAAGCTGTAGCGACCATCCGGGCCGGTGACAACTTCAACCAGCGGGGTCTGATCCAGAACTAAAACCACATGAATATTGTCAAAATCGTCCCGGCCCGGATACTTCACCTGACCCATAATGACGCCCAAACTTCCGGGTGGCAGCGTCGGCGCAATCACCGGGGTTTCGGGCAGTTTCGTGGGTTCAACGGGTGTGTTGGTCGGGATGATAGTTGGAACCTGGGTTGGCCCAATGGGGGTTGCCTGACCGTTAAACTGACCGGCTACTATCTTCAGCGGCAGTTGATAACCATCGCTGTTGGCTCCCATCCCCGTACAGTTAACCGCCGTACCGTTTGCGCTCAAAGCCTGATATTTCAAGGTAAAAGCGAGACTATTGCCAACCAGTGCCGGAGCTGGCCGCAGCCGACTGACGGCAATCTGCCAAGTGCCATCCGCCGCTGTATAGCCCTGGTCAACAAAGAAGCTGTTGGTGTGATTAAAACCTTCGCCATCCACTAAGGCGAGACCCTTTAAGACGGCGGGGTCAACCTGGCACACGACCTGGAGACCATACAAATCGGTCACATTAACCAGACCTAATTGAATCTGAACTTCGGTCCCTGCCGCGCCGCTGGTTGGGTTAACATTCACGATCAACCCTGGTTCCTCAATCGGGACTTCCGGGGTGCGGGTTAGAGGGGCGTTCGTCATCGTTGGCAGTTGTGTTGGCACGGTGGTTGGCCCCTGCGTCGGGACAATCGTTACTCCCAGTGGCGTTGGCGTTGGGATCTGTGTTGGCAAACTGGTTGGAACCACCTGCGTTGGTATTGGTGTTTGGGTCGGTTGGCTCGTGGGCGTGACCGGTGTCGGTGTTTGGGTTGGTGTAAAGGTGGCCGTCACCGTGATGGGTGTTTTGGTGGGTGTAAAGGTCGCCGTTGGCACGGTTTGGCTGGTTGACACAATTTTAAGAGCGATGTCTTTGGCAAGATTACTGACCGGAATGGTGACTTGCCCATTGTTTGCCTGTACTGTGCTGTTGGTGATTTGGCCGGTGTAAGTGTCCCAGACCTCGACGCGGTAGCTACCGGCGGCCATTCCGCTGATGGTGAAATTACCGGAAATGGCGGCGGGCACACTCTCTTGATTCCAGTTGGCGTTCCCCTTGTTTTGCACCCAGGCGTAGGCTTCTGCACCACTGCTGGCGCGCATTGCCAGCACGCGCAGTTTGGCATCACTCACTTTTACGGCTTCTGCCGTCAGGCGAACATCATCCGTTGAAAGGTAAGTAAAACCTTTACCGGCATAATCCAGCCCGCGAAAGAAATCACTGGCGATTTTGGCTTCCCGAAATTTAGTTTCCACGAAGGCCGCCGATTGGCTTTCAAAATTCCATTCAATCGGGGAGGTTCCCAGCGGCGAGAACAAGCCCGCCCAGCGCATATCATGAACCGATTTGCTGTGCGAGACAAAGCCGGAGTCGTTCCAGGTTGTGCCACCGGTGTCTAATTCGCCCCAGTAAATCGGTTTCGGGCCGCCCTGCCACTGTGTGCCATCGCCTAAACCGAGGTTACAGGAAGCGGTTGAAGGTAGGCGCAGACATTGGGCAAAACGGTAAACAAAGTGCGCTGTGTCATAGTTCAGTTCGGCGGGATAACGGGAAATCATCATGTAGTCATGATAGGAGGCCACATCAAAGGCTGGTGATGACCAGAAATTGGGACTCCAGGTTTGTGACCCCTGGGAGGTGGAGCGCAGGTGGCGATACGGGTCAGTTTGCTGCTGGTATTGGGCAAACGTCTGGTAGAAGTTGTAGACATCGGTCTGAGGGAGGACGTGGCCGATTTCATTCCAATGTTCCCACACTGCTACCGAAGTGGAGTAGCCCCAGCGGGCCACCCGGTAACGGAAATTGCGCTGCACAGCGCGGACACGCGCGGCGGTCAACCAGCTCGCGGTTTTATCGGTGACGGAAGTGTCCCAAATCCAGTAGGGGTCTCCATGAGCGCACAAGACAATATAAACCCCGTTGCGTTCAGCGGCCTCAATGATTTTGTCTTCCTCATAATTGCCCCGCTGGTTCATCTGCGTCCCTTTAGGGATGGCGCTGATGTTAACGCCGCGATCCGTCGGGGTAAAATCATCGGGGTAATTGTAAGCGTCGAAGCGGCCTTCAACCGTCAAGGCATAACCGTCGTTTTGATCCCAGATGCGCAGAAAGTTGATGCCATTGCGGCCAAACGCATCAAAAGTATCTTCATAGGCATAACTACGGAGCGTTGAGCCAAACCATTGGCGGCCCGCTGCATTGGGAATAAAACTTTCCCCGTTGGAAAATTCCATAAAACGTGTATCACGGGGCGAAACCCGAATAAAACCTTTGGAGTTGGACGCAACCGATTGGAATTGCAGCGTGCCGGAGGCCGGATACCGAGTGCTGCCACTTTTGTTCAGCACCGTAATATAGTAAGTGTAATTCCCTAGTTCTTCCGGGGCAAAACGCAGCTTCCAGGCAAAATTGTTAGTGGTTGTCAGGAGGGAACTGTTGGTCTGGCGCACACGAGTATAGTCCTGGTAGTAAAACGCTGGGACAATTAACTCGCGCCCGGAAGGAGCGATAAAATGACCATCAATTGTGATACCGTTGACACCTTGCGTATCCGCCGGGTCATAATAGTAATAAGGAAGAAACGAATCCGGCGTATAAGTTCGGTTAATTTGAAACGTAACTTCGAACTTTTGGTAACGCCCGACTGAATTGGTATTGGTAGCGTGGCTGGTTACCTGAGTTGTCCCCGTACCTTGCGGAGTCGCAAATGGACTGGTTTGTCCGTAGACAGCCGACGTCAGTGTTAAGAGTAACCCAAAGAGTATAAAAATTGGTGGAAGGTGGCGGTGGCGCATCGTTAACCCCCTATTTTGACGAATCCTGACAAAAATCCATAATAAACTTTCTTTACGATCTTCACATAGTATTTAGGTACGACCCAGAAATTAGGACGGGTTTCATGTTTATAACTTAACATCAATTTTATATCAACTCTATATAGAGGGAGGTGATATAATTTTGAACAGCAAAAGTGAAATAAAGGTCGGGAAATAGCCGCGTGTTTGAAGCTAATTGTTGCGCATTGCAAGCCTATTTCTCCTTAGGAGGCTGCCAACAAGCAAATAATTGTCTAACTGAAAAGATGATGATGGGAAGCATAATACGGATGTGAATTATGTCACAAATCGCAGCATTTTGGGGATAACAATAATCAAACTTATCTAGGAAGGTCAGAAATGGTGAACGGGGATCAAATTTACGATTTTCATAAGCTCTCTCGTTTAGGCGGTTTTGTATTATCCATAATAAAGCGTCGCTACGGTTTATTTCATCGGATGACGGTGGTGTTTCTTTAGGCGAAGAACTTGACGATCAAGACGGCGGGTATCATCAATTCTCAGACTGGCATTGAGCGATAAGCCGCTTGAAATGTTTTCCCCATAGATCAGTTTTTGGGTGGCACGGATTACAAATTGATGGGATATATCCGGCCCAGAGAACAAACAAGGTTTGCTTATTCTTATTCCGGTATATAGGTTACAGTTTGGATAGGCAGGCAGCGTGGGCAGATTGTTGGATTGCTCTACGTTTGGCCTTGTAGGCGGAAGTTATGGGCGAGGACGATTTACCAAAAACGCCGGTCTCCGGCGTTTTTGGTATGTATACGGAGATGCCCCATAGGAGATTCGGACTCCTGTTTTAGCCTTGAGAGGGCTACGTCCTAGGCCTCTAGACGAATGGGGCGAAGTAGAAAAATATTGTAGCAGCAAGCCAGTGGGTTGACAAGATGTAGACTCGTGGCAGAAGCAAGGATTTTTGAGGGGTGTTCCGTATTTTTGTCGGGCTATACCCTTGATTTTTATCAGGTCTGGTCGAATGGTGATGGCAGTTTTTGCTGGCGGAAGATATACTTAACTCATCTGGTTGCTTCAGGATGCAGCCGGATACATCCGCAGTCGGCACAGAAATAAGGTTATTTACTCCTCGATCTGCTGCCGGGTAGATCATAAAAACAAAGGCCAATACATGTCTACTTATACCATACCAAAAATTAAACAGCCGGAACCGATTGGCGCAAATGAAGCCATTCTCGTTGCCAGCGGTGATTTGCGCCTGGCTGCCAACCAGGTCTGCTGGCCGGCGCAAGCCGACATGGAGAAACGAATTGTCGAGGCTTTTGCCAAACAAGGTGTAACCCTTAAACGGGGTCATTCCTATGATCCTGAATTAAAACACGGGTTTATCTGGAATCAGCGGATGGGTATGGATGTCTTCCAAAATATTCATCCCGATGCTCCATTGATTATTGCCGAGGCTGTCTGGCAGTACAGCTATCATGTTCTTCCAGGGCTGCGCAGCCACCGGGGGCCAATTCTGACGGTTGCCAACTGGAGCGGCGAGTGGCCGGGGCTGGTCGGTATGTTAAACCTGAATGGCTGTCTGACCAAGATGGGCATTCCCTACAGCACAATCTGGAGTGAGGATTTCACCGACGAGTATTTTCTGCATGGCATTCGCCAATGGCTGAAGGAAGGGTGTGTGACCCACGACACCAGCCATGTCCACGATCTCAATCTGGCGCAAATTGCCGCCGCTGAAGCTGAACTGGGCCGGACATTGGCGCAGCAGCTTCAGCACGAAAAGGCCATTATGGGTATTTTCGACGAAGGCTGTATGGGGATGTATAACGCCATTATTGATGATGAACTGCTCAACCCGGCGGGCATTTATAAGGAACGTCTGAGCCAATCAGCGCTAGTTGCGGGAATGCGTCAGGTGAGCGAGGCGGAAGCCCAGGCGGTGCGCCAATGGTTGGATACGAGGGGCATGAAATTTTTTACGGGGACTAATGAAGAAACCGATCTGACCGATGCCCAAATTTTGGAACAATGCAAAATGTATATCGCGGCGGTCCGTATCGCCCACGATTTTAGCTGCGATGCCATCGGTATTCAGTACCAGCAGGGGCTGAAAGATATGGTTCCGGCGTCCGATTTGGCTGAGGGTTTGTTGAATAACGTCGAGCGTCCCCCGGTGTATCCGGTTGGCGGTGGCAAAGAACTTTATGCCGGTCAGGCTTTGCCGCATTTTAATGAAGTGGATGAATGTGTGGGCGTAGATGCTATTGTGACGAATCGGGTCTGGCGAGCGATGGGGCTTGACCCGGCCACGACCCTTCACGATATTCGGTACGGTGAGCAGTATCAGGGCGCTGGGGTTGATGACTTTGTGTGGGTCTTCCTGATTTCTGGCTCGGTTCCGGCCTCCCATCTGATTGATGGTTATGCCGGGGCGGTCAGCGAACGCCAGCCGTCTATGTATTTCCGTCTGGGCGGTGGCACCTTAAATGGAATCAGTAAACCCGGTGAAATTGTGTGGAGCCGGGTGTTTATCATGGATGGAAAGCTGCATTGTGATGTGGGGCGCGCCACCGTGAAAAAGCTCCCGGATGCGGAAACAGAACGCCGCTGGCAAATGACCACACCCCAATGGCCGATCATGCACGCCGTTTTACATGGTGTTAGCCGGGACCAGATGATGGCCCGCCACAAGTCGAACCATATCAATGTGGCTTATGCGCCTTCTGCCGAAGAAGCAGATCGGGCGCTGGCAGCAAAAGCAGCGATGCTGGATGCGATGGGCATTCAGGTTCACCTCTGTGGTGACATCAAATTATAATCTCTCGTCTGGTGGGGCGGCTGAACCGGCCGCCCTGTTATTTTATCAAGGCGCAATCATATGGAATGGTATAATCCGCCCGCAGCCTGGAAAGAAGATGGCAATCTGATTCGCGTCACTACCGGTGCTAAAACCGATTTCTGGCGCAAGACCCACTATGGCTTTATTCGAGATAACGGGCATTTTTATTATCGCCGGATGACCGGAAATTTTACAGCAGAAGTAAAAATTACCGGTCAGTATCGGGATTTGTACGATCAGGCGGGGTTGATGGTGCGCCTGGATGAACTGCACTGGATGAAGTGCGGCATTGAATATGTTGGTAGTGTTCAGCAAGCCAGTGCCGTCGTCACCCGCGATTATTCCGATTGGTCGGTGACGCCCCTGGCCCAAAATCCTGCCGCCATCTGGTTGCGGGTGACCCGACACAATGACGCCCTGGAAATTCACTACTCGCTGGATGGTGGCGCTTATACCTTGCTGCGATTAGCCTATTTAACCCTGGAAGACACGCTTCAGGTTGGGGTAATGTGCTGTTCACCGGACGGCAAAGGTTTTGATGTGACCTTTGAGGGGTTAAAAATTCGTGCCCAGGAAGCCGCACTCTAAATCCACAATTACCAGTGTGTTCCTGGCAGTTCCTTCAGTTTTTTAGTTTTTTGAACTGACATCGATTCAATTTTCACCCCGGATAGGCCATTCAGGGGATAAGGCTGTAGTTCTCCTGTCTCTCTGTGCTTTCCACCATCTGACCCAAGAAAAAATCGCCCGCCCTAGCTGATGCAGACTCAACAATTTTTGCATAAGCTAAAGGTGTTATTTTTTTGCGAGGTTGGATGACATCACAGCAGGTTTTTCGAAATACCGTCATTATTTTGGTAACGGCGGCACTGGCGTATGTGCTGCTCCTCAGTATTCGCATTTGGGTGGTGCTGCTGGTAGCGATTCTGATTGCTTCCGCGCTGCGGCCCGTCGTGGTGCGGTTGACCGGGTGGCGGATGCCGCAGGGTCTAGCTATTTTGCTGGTGTATATTCTGGTTGGGGTGCTGATTGCCTCTCTTTTGATTGGTGTTTTGCCGCCAATCCTGAATCAGATTGGCAATTACATCGAAAATGATTGGCAGCTTGCGAACCGGATTATTGTGGCCCGCGACTGGGGCGCGCAGTTCCTCAATCAAAATATTGGGCAGGATGTTGAACTGCCGGAGACCGAAGAAATCCGCAGTACTATTTCAACAATTGTGGGCCAAATTCGCCGCGCTATTCCGACCCTGTTGGGCGAATTTAGCGGCGTGGCCGGGGAAGCCGTTCTGGCTTTTGTAATTGGGGTGTACTGGCTGACGTCTCGTGATAGCGCGGTCAATTTTGTCCTCCAGTTATTTCCGATTACCAATCGGGAAGAAGTTAAAGAAACGATTGACACCATTGAAACGTCACTAGGCAACTATGTCCGGGGGGTGATTCTGGTCGCCAGCTTTGTGGGTATCGCCAATTTTGCGATTCTGACCATGTTGCGTGTCCCGAACGCTGCCACGCTGGGATTTATTATCGGCGTAACAACAATGCTGCCGGTCATTGGGGGCTTTCTCGGCGGTGGGTTGGCGGCGTTATTGGCCTTGTTAACCAATCCCCTGCACGCTGTTATTACATTGGCAACCTTTGTGGGTGTCCAGCAAATCGAAACCCATATCCTGACACCCCGGGTGATGTCACGTAGCGTGGGTATTGATCCGATTCTCGTCATCGTCACGGTTTTTATTGGCTTTACGTTGGGCGGGGTGATGGGCGCCATTATTGCCGTTCCGATTGTCGGGATGATTTATATTATCCTGCGCCGCCATGTGATTGAACCCCGTAAAGCCAGTGTCTCCCCTTATATTATTAAAGACGGCCTGATTGTGTTGAACGCTCAGGAAGAGGAGGCCGAAGCCGAAAAATCACTGTAATTTGAGGGCTGGCTTCTAGCGACGGCCAGACAAGCGGGGCAGCGTTTAACTGAATTAGTGAGATTGTCGTTGCTTTTCCGCTCAAATTTGATTTAAATGTAAAAAAGGGTTCGCCATAATTACTTGTAAACATTCCGTCACGCATTGGGACTGGACGGGCAGCTCAATTATTTAGCCGTTGGCTGAGTGGCGGACAGGGAGGGGAGTTTGTTGTGGCCGAGATAACACCAATTCGCGTGATGATCGTTGACGATCACGATGTGGTCCGGCATGGATTAACGGTCATGTTGGAATCATTTACCGATTTTGTTCTGGTGGGGGAGGCCGCTAACGGCGAAGAGGGTATTCGCCGGTGTGCGGAATTGCAACCGGATGTTTTGCTCACGGATTTGAAGATGCCGGGCATCAGCGGGGTTCAGGTCATTCAGGCGGTTCATCAGGAGTGTCCTGAAACCCAAATCGTGGCGCTGACGAAT
>DATALK010000050.1:0-9340 GCA_036261085.1 Phototrophicaceae bacterium
GTCGCCCGGTTCCATCAGCACATTGGCATAGACCAGACTCCCGCCGCCAACACCGCTGCCATGCAGTACCATGATGTCGTTCATCAGGCTGATTTCCTGAATACCAAAACAGCGCAGCGCGGGCAGCCACAAATATTTAAACAGGTTCCAGTTGGACTGGGGGAAATCCTGATCCCGGAAACGCCGCCCGCGTTCCAGCACCAGCACCCGATAACCCTTCTCGGTCAGCCGCAGGGCCGACACACTGCCGCCAAAGCCCGAACCCACCACCACAAAATCAAAAACCGGGTCGTCCATAGGTTTAATTCCTAACCACTCACGGTTCAATTATTCTAATCACGATTTGATTTTTAGCCGCCAGCATCAACCAAACGTTAATGTCCGCCGCTTTTTATTCATTAGCCATTTTGTCCTGTCAGCACTACAATCAAATCGTGCCTTGAAGCAGGCAAGGCGCGGGATTGGCCTTGCTTTTCGATTGGTGGAGTGTTCTTTGTTCCAACGTCTGCTGCTGACTGTGCTGATTCTCATCGCTCTCGCCGCCTGTAGTCCGGCAGCGCCGCAAACGCGCGTGGAGGCGCTGCCCACGCTGGCCGTCCTCAATCCGCCCACGCCACAGCCTTTAGAAAACGCCGAGCGCGTGGCACGGGATTTTCTGGAAGCGTGGCGCGCCGCTGACTTCCCGGCCATGTATGCTTTGACCGCCTTTAGCACGCAGGAAGCCACCCCTTTGGAGGCTTTCACCGCTCTTTACCAGTCATCCCAGACGGAGATGACTTTAACCGCCCTTGAATACACCGGCCTCACCCTCTACCGGGAACGGGAAGTGGCCGTGTTCGTGTACGATGCCACCTTTTCCACCAATCTCCTCGGCACATTCACCGACAGCGGGCGCGAACTGCGCCTTGTGCTGGACGAGCGCGCCGCCGATTGGCGTGTGGCCTGGTCGCCGGAAAATATTTTCGCGCAGATGAGCGACAGCGCGCGCTTACAGCTTGAAGTCAATGCGCCCAGCCGCGCCAATATTTATGATCGTAATGGCGAAATCCTGGCCGATCAGAATGGGCGGGCGGTGATCGTCAGCGCCGTTAAACAGGCGATTCCCGCCTGGGACTCGTGTGTGATTTTACTCGCGCCGCTGCTGGGCAAAACCGCCGAAGCCCTACAAAAAATTTATGATGAGTCTGCCCCCGATTGGCTGATGCAGTTGGGCACGATGGAAGCCGCCGCCTATGAACCCAACCATACCCAACTGGAAACCATCTGCGGGGCGCAGTTCACCAGCCACCCCACCCGCCGTTATCAGAACGGCACGCTGGCCCCGTACATCATCGGCAACGTGGGGTATCCTGATGAGGCCGCTGTCAGCGCCGCGCGGGAAGCCGGTTTTGACCAGGATTCGATTTTGGGGAAAAGTGGCATCGAACAGAGTTGGGATGCGACCCTGCGCGGCCAACCCGGTGGCCGGTTAATGATTGTATCGCAGGGTGGCGGCATGGTGCGGGAAATCGTGCGCAGCCCATCCAAACCGTCGGAAAGTGTCTGGCTCACGCTGGATACCAACTTGCAGGCCAAAACCAGTGAAATTATTGCCAAAGCCTACGCCAATAATCCCTGGTCGGCCACTTCAAAAGGGGCCGCCGCCGTAGTGATGAACGTTAAAACCGGTGAAATCCTGGCGATGGTCAGCTACCCGACTTATGACGGTAACGCTTTTAATCCGTTCCCGACGATGGGACGGGCCGAAGCCGCCAAAATTATCGCCGCCGTTCAGGCCGACAAACGCCGCCCGCAATTGAACCGCGCCACTCAGGGCTTGTATCCGCTTGGCTCGGTGATGAAAACCGCCTCCGCTGCCGCCGTCGCGGACAGCGGGGTCTATACCCTCGACCAGAAATATACTTGTGTGGGAACCTGGACGCGGGACATCGTGCGCACGGACTGGAACAGCGGTCACGGCACGCTGACGCTGCCCCAATCCCTGACCCATAGCTGTAATCCCTACTACTACGAAGTGGGCTACCAGATGTTCCAGGCCCAGCCGGGGGTGCTGCCGCAGTATATGCTTAAAGTCGGCTTTGGCAGTCCCACCGGCCTGCGCGATCTGACCGAAGACTCCGGCTTTATCCCCACCCCGGACTGGAAACGCGAGAACCTGGGTATGGAGTGGAACTTCTCCGACGAGGTGAATATCGCTATCGGCCAGGGCGAAGTTCAGGTGACACCGTTGCAGGTCGTGCGCTGGATTGGCGCGATTGCTAACAATGGCACACTGCTGCGCCCACAGTTGGTGCAAAAAGTGGGCATTCTGGGAGAAGCGCCGAGTTATACCCTGGAACCCGACCCGATGGTTAAACTGGAGATCAAACCCGAAGTGTTTGATATGCTGCATGAAGGCATGTGCGCGGTGGTGCAATCCCAGCAGGGGACGGCGGAATTCCAGTTTAAACACAGCCGCTTACAAAGCATTGGCATCTGTGGCAAGACTGGCACGGCGCAGGATGGCAGCAGCGCGGAAGCGGTGTCTCATGCGTGGTTTGCCGCTTACGGGCCGGAGGAAGACCCGGAAATCGCGGTAGTAGTCCTTGTCGAAAACGCCGGTCAGGGGTCTTACGAAGCCGCGCCCATTGCGCGCGACATCCTCGAAGTCTATTTCTTCGGCGAAGATTTACCCCAATAATGCTGCTTGTGACAGCCCCTTATCATGCGCCGATTTCGACACGGAAAACACGCGGGCCAGACGCCTTATCAGGAAACGGACTGCCGCCCGCTGGTTCCAGCGACACGCCAAACGCCACATATTCCGTCACCGGTTTTTCCAATGGCAGAATCAAATAGTTTTCACCCTGCGGATTATCAAACCGGAACAGACCGCCGCTGCGAACGCTATCCGTATCACGCAGCCAAAGCTGGAAAGTTTGATCAGTACCAATCACTGGCAAATTTTCCACGCGAATGACCGCCTCCCGCCCAGCGGCGGTAGTCATCAAATCACCGCGTGTGGTCTCCTGCAAGCCCGGTGTCAGCGCGATCGTGCGTACATCAGGCCGATTGGAAAGACTTTCGTACAGGGCCTCGCCAGGGTCAACCGCCGGACGCAGCAGCAGCCATAACCCGGCCACCACCACGACCAACGCTGCCGCTCCGATGAAAACCAGCATCCAGTTCCGGCGTAAAGTTGGCTTGGGGAGCGCTTGCAGCGGGGGCTGCGGACGTGTGCTGCCAAGCCGCTGGCGCAAATCAGCGCTCAGGTGTGCCGGAGCGGATTGGGCGGGGGCCGCCAGAACTAGCAGATCGGTCAGGGCTTCATACTCGGCCAGCAGGTGCTGCGCCTCCACGTCTGTAGGTAGCCACGCTTCCACCGCCGCCAGATCGTTAGCATCCAGCGCACCGAGCGCATAAGCAGGAATCAGGTCAAGGAGTTCGTCACGTTTCATAGTCATTGGCGGCGATTGCTTGTGGCCGATTGATCTCGATCCGGCCCAAGCCAGGAGTAGTGCCGCTCCCCCTGTCATTTTTTCCAAACACTTTCTTACTGTTCATTACGTTAAATCATCGCTTCCCGGTTTGACCGGCGTCTCCCCCAGCCAGACCTGCCGCAGTTTTTGCATTCCCACCCGCAGGCGCGTTTTGACCGTCCCCAACGGCAGTTGCAGTTGGGCGGCAATATCGCTGTGGGTCATCCCATAAAAATACGCCAGTTCGATCAATTCGCGCTGTTCGGGTTGCAATTGGTCTATAGCGGATTGCAGCGTGCGCCGGAGATCGCTGCTGCTATCGGCCATCAGGGTGTTTTCCCACAAACCGGGGTCATCATCCATAAACAGCAGACCCGTTTGCGGTTCGCGGCGCTGCTGGTGGCGGAAATGGTCAATCGCCAACCGCCGTGTCATCGTCAGCAGCCAGGTGACAAACCGCCCCTTGGCTGGGTCATACAAAACTGACTTGTTCCACAGCCTTAAAAAAGTATCCTGCGTGACTTCTTCGGCGGCCATCCGGTCATTCAGTACCCGGTAGGCCACTGAATACACCAGCGCCGCATACTGGGCGTGTAAGGTCATTAACGCCCCTTCGTCCCCGGCCTGAATGCGCCGCAAAAGAGCTGTTTCCGGTACTGGATTCATAAACGGATACCAGTGCGCCAACAAATTTCCTGGAGTATAACATAAACGGTAGCTGGAAAATCGCGCAAAAAACTTTTACGAGGGATTAATGACACTCTGTAATACAGACGAGTTTTTGCAAAATCTTAAAAATCATGATTCGGAAAGTTTTGAGCTTTTATATGCCGCTTATGGAAGTCGGATTTACAACCTGGCCTATCGGCTAACCGGAAACCAGTCCGCTGCGGAAGACATCACTCAGGAGACTTTTTTGCAGATCTACAGCAAAATCGGCACTTTCCGAGCCGCAAGCCAGCTTTACACCTGGATTTACGCCATCACCAAAAACTTGTGTTATCAGTTTTTTAAACAGGCGAAAAAAAGTTCGTTCCTTTCCTTGGAAGCCCTAATGGACGCGGCCCTAGAGACCGAGCCAACTGCGGCTACCAAAACCCTGGAGACAATGGAGCGTGAGAAACTGATTCGACAGGTAAAAGAAGGCTGTCTCACCGGTCTTTTGCGCTGCCTGTCTTTCTATCAGCGGGCCGCTTTTGTCCTGCATATTCTGCTGCATCTGCCGATTTGGGATGTAGCGGAAATCCTCGGCAAATCCGAGGGAGCCGTTAAAGTATTGATTCACCGTGCCAAACGGAATCTAAAGACGTTTCTCTGCAAAAACTGCTCACTGTATAACCCGGACAACCGCTGCCATTGCGAAAATCTGGTGGATTTTTCGCTCCGACAAGGGTGGCTGCAACCGCCGCCGACGGCGGATGGAAAGCCTATAACCAGCCAGCAAATCGAAGCGGAAATTAAAGCCGTTCGAGAAGTGACCGAACTTTACTCACAACTGACCGATTCCCCACCTACCTACAAAGTGCATCACCGGCTCCAGGAATGGATTCACGGGCAGCGCGGAATCATTTTCACGGACCCGGTGTAACCTTTCTCGCCGAAAATATCTAAAAGAATAGACGATTCCCATTTTAGGAAATCGCATGTCGCTTTTAGAAAAGGAGAAAGCCGCAATGTTGTTTTTCGTCAAAGTACGGGTAGACATCAACAAACTGGGTGAACTGGGGCAAAAACTTCAGATAGGGGCCTTCCTCAGCCACCCAATCAGCACTTATTGTCTTCAAGATGATCCCAGTGTCGGACTGAATATCTGGGAAGCAGAAGATTGGGACGCCTTTGAAAGAGCCTTTGCCCCGCAGCGAGAATATTATTCAGAGGTGCTGGAAATTATGCCGGTAATGACCGCCCAGGAAGCCCAACGCCTCCTGATGGCTCAGATCACCAGCACCGCTCACGGATAATCTCCGCCGCCTGCTGCGAGTAATTAACGGCGGTCTGGGACTGCCCCAGGCCGCCGCTCATCAAGATAGATTATCGACTAAACCGGAATTACGGCTCGACGACGAACCAGACCTCACCGACATTCTGGCCGGTGGTATCGCCTGGAACCACATCTTTAATCCAGTAATACAGCGGGATGCCCTGGTAAGCGACCTGGCGTGTGCCATCGGTGCGGTCAATCACGGTGACTTCCCCGGTCACACCGTCGGCAACGGTGGGTTCCTGGTTCGCGCCGACCAGCAGCGGCGGCCAGTTCACGGCGCATTTGTCGTAGCAGTTGCTCACACCGGCTTCGTCATTCATAAACAGATACAGCGTCATGCCGTTTGGCCCGATCAGGAAATTACCCAATTCGTCGCTGCTGCCCACCGCCAGCGTGGTCGGCTGAATCACATACCAAACCTCACCGACACCCTGACCAGTCGCATCGCCCACCTCGGCATCTTTCGCCCAGTAATACAGCGGCATTCCGTCGTAGGTCACTTGCAGACTACCATCGTCACGGGTAATCGTGCTGATTTCTCCCGCCAATCCGGGCTGAAGCGTGGGTTCTTCGCCTTCACCAACCGTCAGCGGCGGCCAATTGGTCGCGCAGTCGCCGGAGCAGTTGCTCACGTCTTCCGTGTCGTTGGTAAACATATACAGCGTCATGCCGTTGGGGCCAACCAGGAGATTGCCCAGATCGGCGTTCCAACCCACGCTGACCGTCGCGGGTTTGACGACCCACCAGACCTCACCAACTCCCTGGCCGGTCACATCACCCGCCTGGGCATCTTTGGCAAAATAATACAGCGGCCACCCATTAAATGTCACCTGCCGCGTGCCATCTTCCCGCGCGATCACCCCCACCAAACCCGGAATCCCGGCGGCCAGGGTCGGTTGTTCATCCTCACCGACAGTCAGCGGCGGCCAATTGGTCGCACAGTCGCCGGAACAGTTGCTCACACCGGGAGCATCCTTCGTAAACAGATAGAGGGTCATCCCCTCCGGGCCAACCAGAAAATCACCCAAATCCGCATTATTGCCCAGGCTCACCGTCGCGGCCATTTCGTCCTGTGCCAGCACCGGAACTACCGCTAAAATCACCACCATCACGACCAGTAACCATTTTCCCAACTTCAACATCACACTTCTCCCTCATCAACCATCCAATAAAACGCAGTTATCAACACTAAACTGCATTTACCAGTACGCCGAGAAGCGGTTGCTTGGATTGCGGGGGAAAGCTAAGTATTCGGTGAGAATGCTGCCAACCGGGATTAGCGGACGGGTGGCGGATTCAAGACTTCCTGAAAACAGTGTAAAAGTTCAGCAATCAGGGTGCTGGGGCGAAACGGTTTAATGATATAACCGTTAAAACCGGCATCCAGCCCTCGAACACGATCCCCGGCCATCGCGTGGGCGGTGAGCGCGATCACCGGCACAGACCGCGTCCGGGGATTGGCGCGAACCTGTTTTAACATCTCCCAGCCATCCATCTGCGGCATGGAAAGATCGGAGAGAATAAACGAGGGAGTAATCTGTCCCAGCAGGGCCAGACCTTCAACACCATTGCGCGCCGTATGCACTGTCGCCCCATTAAAGGACAGCGTCTTCCCGGCGATAAAAAGATTATCCGGCTCATCATCTACCAGCAAAACGGTCCAACTGGCAACCTCGCCCTGGATAAGCTGCTGAACAGCCTGTAACAATTCTTGATCTGACATCGTGATTCTCCCAATAATCCTTTAAAACTTATAAGATCACGAAAACAATTTGATCGGGTTTGATTAGGTTGGCCGGGACGCTTGTTTGCGCGCCCCTCCAGTATAAATCAAATTGCTTCGTTTTGATTTTCGGTCAGTCCGTCGCTGGCATGGCCTGCGCTTGAGCATACGGCAAAATGACAATAAAGGTGCTGCCCTGCCCCACTTCACTTTGAAGCTGGATCGCCCCCTTCATCAACCTGACCAATTTGCTGACAATCGCCAGGCCCAGACCGGTTCCCCCGTACTGGCGGCTGAAAGAACCATCGAGCTGCCGAAATTCTTCAAAAACAGCGGCCTGATCGGCTGCCGGGATGCCAATGCCGCTGTCACACACCATCATTTTCCAGGTGTCCGCCGTATGGCGATTCAGGCTGACCCGGACAAACCCATCATCCGTAAACTTGATAGCATTCGAGAGCAGGTTCGTCAAGATTTGTTTGAGGCGCGCGGCATCGGCGACCAACATTTCCGGCAGTTGTTCATCCAGCTCCACTTCAAACCGCAGCCCCTTCTTTTCCGCCAGAATCCGGTTTTGGGTCTCGATCTCATTCAGCCACGCCCGCAGCTTAAAGGGTTTGGGTGACAGTTCCATATACCCGGCCTCGATCTTCGACAAATCCAGAATGCTGTTAATCAAGCCCAGTAACTGTTCCGCATTGCTCAGCACCCGCTGTTGGTAACGCAGCAGTTCGGGGGTCAATTCCCCGACCATCCCGGCCATTTGAATTTCGGTATACCCGATAATGGCACTCAACGGCGTCCGCAGTTCATGAGAGACATTTGCCAGGAATTGATTTTTAAGTTCAGCCGCCAATTCCGCTTGTTTGCGGGCCAGGGCCAATTCTTGATTGGTTTTAACCAGAATTTCGTTTTGCGCTCGGATTTGTTCCTCTGCCTGTTTACGCTCGGTGATGTCTCGAAAAACAATCAGGTGGCCGGTAGAACGGGCCTGCTGATCGCGCAGCGGCGAAACCCGCACATCCAGATAACGGGGCGGTTCCGTCGTTGGCACCAGGATTTCAGTTTGCAACAGCCCGGATTTCCGGTAGCGTTCAATGAGTTCCGGTTGTTGGGTCAACACCCCAATCGCCTGCACCGCTGGCTGCCCGATGACCTCAGCAGCGGTGCGCCCCATGATTTCCTGGGCCGGTGGATTAACATCCACAATCCGTTCCTGACTATCCAACACAATCATGCCATCCGTCATGCTGTCAATCACCGCATTGCGGGCCATTGGCGCTAAATCCAGCAGTTGATACCGCAGCAGCCCCCAGGTCAAGGCCAGGCCCGTAACCGTGAAAGCCAGGGGGGTCAAATCAATTCCTGCGGGAACAACCGGCGCCAGGATGGTGTTGATGTTAGCAATAATCGGCACGGTCACGGCCACCAGCAGCGCAACCAACTGCCGCCGATACACCCCTGGCGAGCGCAGCAGTTGCCGGAAGAGCAGGTAGTCACCCGCCAGAATCAGCACATAAGAATACACCGAATGCAGCCAGAAGTAAGTTCCGGTCACGGTCTGATAGATTCTCAAATTATCAACCTGGGCCAGAATATAACGCTGCCACATCAGATTGTGCAGCGGATTCGTCCAGATGATGAGTGTGGTGATGATCGGCATCACACTCAGCAGCAGCAACCGGCGACGCGATGACCAGACCTCGATCCCGGTATATTGCGCTGCAAACACAAACCAGGTAACTGGCAAAATCACGATGCCCAGAAATTTGGCATTGTGGGCCATCATCTTCAACATCAAATCGCCGACCAACACTTCAAAAATATAGATAAAAATCCAGACGGCAACCGCCATCATCAGCGCGATAAAGGTCAAAGCCAGTTTTCGCTCGGCCATGCGCCGCTGCCACACAAAAATGGCTAATGACACCGATAAAACGGCGGCCAGACCCAGAAGCATGATAACAATGGTGGATGACATACAATGGCCCCTTCGCCACACGCATAAAACGGCGATCAGTCTTTATTATATAGCAGTTAATTTCGTAGATGACCTTAATTTTAAGATTAAACGCATCTTTGGCTACCCCAACAATTCGGGGCCGGGACAGCTTTCCACTTCAACGAAGGCGACCAATCCCAATGAACTTTGCCGCCGCCCTGGTATAATACGGT
>DATALK010000068.1:0-3422 GCA_036261085.1 Phototrophicaceae bacterium
TCAAATAAACAGTTCCGCTGGTCAACGTATCTATTTCAGCCATGGCTCGCTGCCATAAACTAGACCGCGCATTCGGCTTCCTTCACCTGAAGTTTGAACGTAGTTGTCTGTCCCCAGTCCTGGTAAAGCTTAGACGCGGTATCGGGATCGGGCAGAGAACGCAAATCCTCAAATTGATTTTTGAGCGAGGCCGGGCCAACCCGATCAACCCAAGCTAGAAAGGTTTCTGCCACATCGCAGCGACCCGCACGATACAGCGCAAGAACTCGTTCCACCGCTTCGGGAACCCGCCGCGCCGGAATGCTCGTCACCGGAGTGCCAAAGACCGCTGAACCAGTCAGGATGCGACCACCCAGCAGCAGCATATAATGAGAAGGTTGCTGCCCGTTAACCCGCCGCGCCCCGCCATAAAAGCCAATCGCCGCGACATGATGGTGGCCGCAGGCGTTGGGGCAACCGCTGATTTTGATGTCTACGCCGCGCAGATCATCGGCCAAACTCAGATCAGGTCGAGCGTGCAGAAACCGGCCCAGTTCGAGCGCCAACTGATGAGAGGTGGTAATCGCTGTATTGCAGGTATCTGCGCCAGCACAGCCGATGACATTCCACAGTCGGTCAGATCCCGCTGCCTCCAGGCCAATGTCCCGTAACGCCTGATACAGATTGGGTAAATCTGACCACGATACCCACCGAAGAAGCAGATTTTGCGCCGCTGTCCAGAAAATTTCACCCTGAGCAAACTGGCGCGCAATTGCTGCCAGCGCGTTAAACCGGAACGCCGTTAAATTGCCCCCTGGCACCGCAACGGCCACCGCCGCATAGTCGGGCTGCTTCTGCCAGATGACATTATTGGAGAGCCAAACTTGAAAAGCCGCCGCATTCCCATTCTCGAACAAATGGTGGTTCCCGGTGAAGGCCGCTGCTGGCGCGGGTCGAGTAATCCAGCCAATTTGCTCGGCATTAACGGCAACTGCCGGATAAGGCTGGGGCTGCAACAAGGGCAGCGCGGCGCGTTCCTGTAACACCAGCGTTCGCAAGGTCTCAAAGCCGATTTGGTCAATCAGAAATTTCAGTCGCGCTTTTGACCGGATTTTTCGTTCCCCCAGCCGGTCAAAAACCCGAATCACCGCTTCGATGGTCGGCAGGAGATCGGCTTCGGGGGTAAAGTCTTCCAGCCGTTGGGCAGCGTGTGGATTGGAACCCAGGCCGCCGCCGAGGAAAAGCTGAAAGCCGCGCTGCGCTTCCCGTAGTACCGCCAAAGCTCCAATGTCGTGAATGCCGGTAGCGGCGCGATCAGCAGCTGAACCGGAAAAAGCGATTTTGATCTTGCGGGGGAGGTTCTGCGCGATGGGATTCCGCAGCAGCAACCGCACGACGGCATTGGCATAAGGGCGTACATCAAAAACTTCATCCGGTGCGACCCCTGCCAGCGGATCTGTGGTCACATTGCGAACAACATTGCCGGAAGACTCGCGGGTGGTCAGCCCAATTTCGCCTAAGTCCCCCAGCAAATCGGCCACCCGATGGAGCGGAATCCCGTATAACTGAATATTCTGTCGGGTCGTGATATGCCCGGTTCCGCCAGCATAGTGTTCCGCCACAACGGCCAGACCTTCCAACTGCGTAGCGGTTAACCGGCCAAACGGTATTCGGATTCGCACCATGTGAATGTCAACCCGGTCACGAATGCCATAAATGCCGTTTTGTAAACGAAAGCGCCGGAACGCATCGCCGTCTATCCGGCCTGTCCGGTAATCTGCGATTACCCGGCGGATGTGTTCAATTTCCTCGGGTACGACCAGACTGGTATCGAGGGTTGGTTCGACGGAACCCGTCGCGGTGGTTGTCATCTTTTCACCTCGGCTTGCACTCAATCGTTAACGGGATGAAGTGCAAAACTCCGCCACTGGAAAGAAAATATCCGGGGCGAAGTTTTGCGCATACTATTGGCTTGATCTCACGACAGCACTTCCAGGAACGCCTTCAGCCGGGTAATGAGTTGGCCGGAAGGCGGCCCCACCTGGAACGTGCCTTCGACAATAAAGGCATTGATGCCCTTCTTTGCCAGATACGTCCGGCTGAGTTCGGAGGAGTTGATCGAGCAGCCAAAATAACCGTAGAGAATCGCGCCTTTAGGCGTCACGTTTTGCGCCGCCAGCCACTCAATCAAATCATCAATGCGCTGGAACAGATTACCGCCCCGGTTATAGACCCGCAGCGGGTAGCGGGCCAGCGCTTCCAGCCCGCCGTATTCTTCCTCATAGTCATACAGGTAGGGGGTGGGAATCCACCAGCCCAGCGTCGCGGCATTCAAATCATCCAGGGTCTTAAAGACCCCAAATTCCTGGCCGCGCCCGCCAATCCACATGATCGGCACCAAATCCGGCGTTGGGCCATACTGCTCAACCGGCGCGGCTTCCAGTTCTTCGAGCAGCAGATCAAGCGCCTGGGTGTACCGTTCCGGGTCGCCAAAGTAATGGCCGACCCCGACAATGGTGTACATCGTAACCAGGCTTTTCAGGAAGCGTGGTTTTTGGATGCGCAGCGCCAGAATTTTGCGGAGTTTGGCGAAAGACTCATTGGTGCGGCGAACTTCAAACGCTAACCGGTCTTCGTCCAGCTTATGGCCGCCAAACCATTCCGCTGCCGTGCGTAATTCATCCCCAATCCGTTTGACAAATTCGGCCTGCTCACGAGCATTGAACCGGCCCCGGTTAATCGGCGGAATATCCAGAAAATGGGTGTCATAACCCATCGCGTCCAACTGCTCAATGGCCTGACCGTAGGGTTCGCAGTTTGTACCCGACGCCAGAACGCGGGTAACTTTGTTACGCCGTAAATACCACTCACCCACCGCCGCCTTAACCATTGAGCAGGCTTCCCTGGGGAGTTGAAAGCGGTCTTCCGCAATCGTCACCGCGTCCGGGCTGGACAGCCGTCCAGCTTCAGTGAACGAAATCGGGATCGCGTCACAAGCATGGATCAAGGGTGTTTCCCACATACCGGCTGTCCAGACTGCGTTTTTGCCTTCAGCAAAGGCTTGTTCGCAGCGCTGGACGTAAGTCGAACACAGTTCCAGGATTAACTGGGCGCCTTTGGAATGTTTATGTTCAACGTCGCGGCTGTAGCGGAGATAGTCTTGCTGCGACTCGAACCCGGAATAGTCAAAATTACGTTCGTCAATCTGATAGGCTGCTGTACTCATGGTAGTGCCTTTGCCTCCTGAAGCATTTCAAAGAACGCTTCAAATCGAGTCCGCAACTGGCCCGAATCACTGTGCGAATAATCACTTAAGACTTCAAAGACCGGAATGCCTAACCGCCGGAAGTGATCGCCGAACAGTTTCTTCGGGATGCCATAAGCCGTGCAGAATTTCAGATAAACGTAAATCACCCCATCCACCTGATATTCCTGGCCCAGTT
>DATALK010000069.1:0-5691 GCA_036261085.1 Phototrophicaceae bacterium
GTTGAGGGCGTTGCTGATACGGTTCGGGTCAGCCTGGAGGGTTTGGGTGAGACCCAGCAGGAAGGGAACCAGGGTCAATCCAGCCAGCGCAAAACTCAAAAAGAGGACGCGCCAGGATAAGTTCTTACGCCCCAACCACAGTAACCAGAGATACAGCGGCAACAGCGCCCAGGCCGCAAAATGAATTTGCAGCGCGACGATCAGCACCGGCAGGCACAGCACTTGCGCCCAGCGTTTGTTTTCACCAAAGCCGTACAGCCCCAACCCTAGCGTTAGCAGCACCAGCGGCGTGTGAAAATCCTGCGCCCAGATTTTGCGGCTGTACAGCAGCGCCCAGGGATTAACCGCATAGGCCAAACCGGCAATCAGAGCGATTAAGCGCCCCAGATAGCGGTAAGTGATTAGCCACAGCAGCCCCACGCCGATAACATTCAGCGCGGCCACAAACAATGTCGCGGCTTGGGGGTCAGCGCCCAGCGCATAGGGAAGCGCCATAATATAGACGCTGATGGGTGGATTCGGGACGCCGACAGATGATGGAATACCGGTTAAGGGAACACCTTTCCCAGCAGCCATATCCTGGGCCAGCAGCGAGAGCATGGCTTCATCGTGCAAAAATTCCACAACGCCGGGATTACCCAGCCGCAGCAGCGCCGCCACCAACAGTACTAGCAACAGGGCGAGAGCGTCCAATCGAGTTAATTGGCGATTTATCGGACACATGAATTTTCGTCCAGCGGCAGAATGATGCGGTTATCAGGCACAGGTTGGTCGTTATGGGTGACGGTTAACCGCCGGTCAGGGGTGTAAAGCCCAATTGCCACAGCGGTAATTTCAGCTTTCCAGGGCAAAGTTTGCCCGTCAAGCAAATTCTGCCCCGGCTGCCAGAGCGAGGCCGGATAATCCTGGCCGAACGGTGGTTGGTCGTTCTGGGCAATCATGTTCCCTTCCGCATCCAGACCGTGAATGAAAAGAGTCACATCCTGTTCCGGCGTTCTCAGGACATGCCAGCCGAGTTGCAGCCGCAGCTGATCTCCATCGTGGGTGATGGCGGCACAGGCTAACTCAATGGTTCCATCAAACTGATAGCCCAGAATACGCGGCAAATCCGCTCCCATGCCTGTAATCCTGAGCAGCGGATTCAACACCAGCCGGTCAGAACCATCGGGCATGCGCAAGGCTTCGCCGCTGCCTGCGTCCACCATCTGCACGCTGATCCGTCCCAGATAAGGCGGTGTATTCGCATTAGGGCGCAGGGTATGGATATCCGACGCGAACCGCTCTGGGGTATAAGTGGTGGTTTTGCCGCCGCTGGGAAAAAATGGTTCACTGGCCGCCCAGGCCGCCGTTTGGGACAGATTCACCAACTGAACAATGGGGCGATATTCCTTATCCATTTCATGCAGCGCGCGCCAGAACAGCGTGATGCTAATGGGTTCTCCCGGCGCAACCGTATTTTGCTCCAGGTTGTAACCGAGCAGTTCAAACGTGTCGCCGAACGCCAGATGAACCGGCGTTTGCATATAAACGGGTGTGTCCGGCGGCGATTGGTAACGAAACAGCAGCATATTTGGCGACAGCACCAGACTGTTCACCAGCGCGAAGGCCACCACCCCGGCGGTCATGATTCCAGCGGCGCGGGAGGTAAGGGGCGCGGTTTTTTCGACTTCCGTCTGTAGGGGCAAGACGTGTCTTACCCCATAACGGGCAAGATAAAAAATCACCCTGGCTTTGACCCCCTCCCAACCTCCCCCGAATTCGGGGGAGGCGTACCGCCCCGACATTTCCCCCTCCCTGAATTCGGGGAGGGGGTCAGGGGGTGGGGTTAAGGGTTTGTCCTTCATCTGATAAGAGTAGGGCAATCTCGCCCCGAAGAGACGCCGGGAGAAGAATTTTTGTGGGACAAAAGCCAGAGCAAACACCAAACCGAGGCTTACCAGCGTCACCAGTGTTCCCACCGTCTGTACTGTCGTGCCGGTATAGGCCAGGGTAACGGTATGTGTGCCTTCGGGCACGTTTACCGTAATCTCGCCGAGTTCGTCGTCGGGATAAATCTCGACGGGTTGGCCGTCCAGCATGGCCGACCAGCCGGGGAAATAAAACTGGCGGAAACGCACCGGACGAGTACCGCTAACCGTAACTTGAACAGCGGCGGTATCGACCTGCTCGACCTGCAAATCCGGCCACTGGCGAATCATGTCCAACCGATTCACGACAATGCGCAGCGGATTGGTAACATACTCTTCTGGTTCAACAGCGGGTTCCCAGCCCGGTTTTTCACCCCACATGGGGTTAAATTCATCGTAGCTGGTACTGCCCCAGGTGAACTCGGTTTCCTCCATACGAATTTCATCCAGCGCCGACAGGTTCGCCCAGTTGATAAACGGATGGTTCGGATACACCATCGGCAGCGCTGCCACAACGGTCACAATGAACCCAACGGCCAAACCCCCGCTACGCCAGCGTGACGGCAGCAGGAGCAGGAAGGCCCCTCCTCCAAGCGCAATAAAAACGGATGCCACCCGCAGGAAACGTTCAGGGAAACGCAGTTGAGTCATTAAGGGGACCAATTGCCACACCGGCAGGGAAATCTCGACCATCATAAACAGGGCAAAAGCCAATCCGGCGGTTAAGGCAAGCAACCAACCCCAGCGTTTTTCCTTGATGAGTGCAATTAGTCCTAACAGGCACAGAATGCCGCCAGCCAGTCCCAACGTGGTCGGCAGTTTATAACGCAGATCGGTTAAATCCTGGGGGGAGGGCTGCATAAATAGTTGGCCGGGTTGGAGGAAATTACTGCGCAGATAGGGAATCACATCCGGCGCTTCTTTGGCCGCCTGCACATATTTGAGTTCCAGCGCCATCGGCAGCAAAAAGATGGACGCCAGCCCAACGCCCAGCGCCACTCCACCGAAAACGGCGGCATAGCGCTTAAGCAGTTCGGCGCGATGGTGACTCGACAGCACCAGCGGCAGCACCGCCGCCGCCGGTGCCACAAACAATGCGGTAATCAGGGTAATGGGTTGATGGGAGAGAATCATTCCCGCCAACGGCAGCGCTAAGGCTAATACACTGCGGCGAGACGGGCGCTGCACGGCCAGCACCAGCCCCAGGAAAATCCAGGGGACACAGGCGGCAGCGGCCATTTGCGGCAGGCTGCCCTGATCCCAGACTTCATACAAACGCGATGGTGCATAAGCCCACAGCGCGGCAGCGAGAATCGCGGCAGAGCCAGGGAGGAAACGCCGCCCCAGCGCGTAAGTGCCGACACTACCTATAATCCAGACCAGCGCGGCCACCAGATTAAACGCCAGCGGAATCGAAATTCCCAGGAGGCCAAGCAGCCCGCCCAAGTAAAACACCCCTGGCGGGTAAAAATTAAAAACCGGGTAGCCATAACCCAGGTGAAACCAGGGAACCCAACGCGGCCATAAGTTGCCGTGTTGGAGCAGCGTTGACATGGCGTAAATCCGCTGGACATGCAGCGGGCCATCCGCCGTTTTGATGATACCCTCACCAAAGGTTGGAATCAGCCCAATGAGCGGCAGAACAGCGGCAACCAGATAACCGGGGTCGAAACGTAACAAGCGGCGCAGGTGAATCATAGGGTGTGGTGCGGCGGAGCAACAGAGCAGCGCCCCTCAAGGATAAGCAGGTTATTCAATTTCGACGGCCAGGGCCACAGCTTCGGCCCCGCCCAGACATAAAGCGGCCAGACCGCGTTTTAAACCGCGATCCCGCAGCGCGTGAATCAGAGTCAGCAGCACCCGCGCGCCGCTGGCCCCTACCGGATGGCCGAGTGCAATGGCTCCGCCGTTAACGTTCAGTTTTTCGGGTGGCAGATGATACCCCTCGCGTTCCAGGCCGCGCAGATCGGCTAAGACTTGCGCCGCGAAGGCTTCATTAAGTTCAAACAAATCCACATCTTCAATTGTCCAGCCCGCGCGCTGTAAGGCAACAGGGATCGCTTTCACCGGAGCATAAAACAGCCAGCTAGGTTCAACCGCCGCCTGTCCATAGGCCACAATCCGCGCTAACGGTTGGTGTCCGTGTATCTCGGCATACGCCCGACTGCTAACCACCAACGCCGCCGCGCCGTCATTCAGGCCGGGGGCGTTACCCGCCGTAACACGACCATTTTCCTCAAATGCTGGGGGCAGTTTTGCCAGCGCTTCTGGCGTGGTATCCGGGCGAATCGCCTCATCCCGGTCAATAATGGTCGCCCCTTTTTTGCCAGAAATTGTCACCGGCGTAATTTCGGCCTGGAATTTGCCCGTCTCAGTGGCCTGTGCTGCCTGCTGGTGGCTGTGATACGCGAATTCGTCCATCTCGGCGCGCGGCACAGCCAATTGTTTGGCGATAAACTCCGCCGCGCTGCCCATGCTCCAATCGCATAACGAACACCACAGGCCATCATGCTGCAAGGCGTCCACTAACTGGACATCGCCGTATTTGTGGCCCTGGCGCATGGACAAATTCAGATATGGGGCGTTGCTCATACTCTCTGTGCCGCCCGCAATATATAAATCGCCATCGTTGGCTTTAATCGCATTAGCGGCCAGCATTACCGCTTTTAAACCGCTGCCGCAGGCTTTGTTCACCAGCACGCCGCCTACGGCATCAGGCAACCCCGCGCCGAGGCTGATTTGCCGGGGAAGGGCCTGGCCCACCCCCGCGCTGACCACGTTGCCAATAATCACTTCGTTCACAGCAGCGGCATTAACCCCGCTGCGTTCAACGGCAGCTTTAACGGCGGTCTGCCCCAACTGCGCGGCGGTCAGCGCAGCCAGCGCTCCTAGAAATTTCCCCTGCGGAGTGCGCGCGCCGCTTAAAATAACCACATCGCGTCCATTTTTATCCGGGTTCACCATCGTCCACTTTCTCTAATCCCTTTTACGATAAGCCTATTTTTACGGGTCAGGATATAACGTCTGCCAGATGGTTGTAAGGTCTTGGCGAATGTTTTCCAGCGAATCGGGAATCACGCGCGTGCTGCCAACGGTAGTCATAAAACTGGCGTCACCGGGCCAGCGCGGCACAATGTGAAAATGATAATGTTCAGCAATGCCCGCGCCCGCTGCCGCGCCCAGGTTCGCGCCCAGATTAAACGCTGAGGGATTATAGGCCCGCCGCAGCACCGCCAGCGCCCGGTTAACCGTCACCATCTGATCCGTCAACGTTTCCACCGGCAGTTCTTCCGGGGTGCTGGTATGCTGGTAGGGAATCACCATCAGGTGGCCGTTATTATAGGGATACTTGTTGAGGGTCACATAAACATGCTGCGAACGGGCAATCAGCAAATGTTCGGCCTCATGGGCCGCCAGATTACAAAATACACAGCCATCAACGGCCTTTTTTTCGCTACGAATGTACGCCATACGCCAGGGTGTCCACAGATGTTCCATCACCTATTTTATCCACTGATACATGCCGGTCAATTCCGGTGACTGCTCAAAACCATAATGCCGGTAAAAATTGTCGTGGCCCTCGGTAGCAAAGAGACCGATAAAGGCGTTGGCCGGCGCATTCGCCTTCAGATAGGCCATGATGCGATTCATTAGCAGTTGGCCCAGACCCCGCCCGCGCTGGTCAGGCACGACGGCCACATCCTGAATATGCGCGTGAATTTTACCGGCACGGAACTGGCCGAAACCGCGACCAGCCTGGAAACGGTTTTAGGCCAATCGGTCA
>DATALK010000292.1:0-2579 GCA_036261085.1 Phototrophicaceae bacterium
CTGGGGCAGCACCTTTTCGTAAACGTGCAGCGCGCGCAGATAATTTTTATCCACCTGCGACAGGGTGTTATCCATAAAACGCCGCCGGTCAGCGGGCGGGCCTTCCACCAACGCGAGTTCCTGCGGCAGAAACAGCACCACCGCCAGCAACCCCACCATGTCCATCACGCGCTTATCCGTACCGTTCAGTTTAATGTTCTTTTTAAACCGCTGGCCGCCGCCTTCACCCCGTTCCAGCAGCAGTGTCATATCAATGCGATCTAACGACCCGCGCTGGGTGGTCACTTCCGCCGACAGCCGCGCGAACGGGATCGGATCGTCTTCCGCGCGCCAGTGAATCAACTGCCGGTCACTAAGCGTATAGGGGGAACGCGAAGTTGCCAGGTAATACAGGCTTTCCAACAGATTAGTTTTGCCCTGGGCGTTGGCGCCATGCAGCACAATCGGGCGCTCTGCCGGAAGGCTGACTTCCAGCCGCGCGTAGTTGCGGAAATTGGTGAGGGACAGGCAGGCAGTGTGCTGGTGGCCGGACGCCAGCGCTTTTTGCGCGAACTGGAAGCCAGCGCCCAGGCCGAACATCTGGCGCTGACGGGGCGGCGCGAAACCCTGACGCTGCAATATTTGCCGAGCTTTACGCCAACGGCGGAGGATAACGGCCAGCTTTCCTTTAATATGCTCGGCCTGGATTTACACCGCGAACTTACGCCGGAACAAATCGCGCCGCAGTTTGCCGACCAGTTGAAAGCAACGCAGGCCGACTCCATTCAGCGCGGCGTGACGCTCTCTGGCCCCCACCGGGATGAACTGCGTCTGTCCATTAACAGCCGCGACGTGGGCCTGTACGGCAGCCGGGGCCAGACGCGAACGGCGGTGATGGCCTTAAAACTCGCGGAACTGACCTGGATGCAAGACCGGATCGGCGAATCACCCGTGCTGCTGCTGGATGAAGTGATTGCCGAACTGGACAGCCAGCGCCGCGCCTATCTGCTGGAACGCATTACCGGCACAACCCAAACGCTGCTGACGACCACCGAGCTGGATATTTTCCCCCGCGCCTTTTTAGACCGCGCCACCATCTGGCACGTCAACAACGGCCAGCTTGAAACCACCGCGTAGCCCGGCTTAATCCTGGCTGATGGACGTATCCCAGGAAAAGGGTGAGTTCGTATTCAGCAGCGGGGCGGCGCTCATCTGCAAATCTGTGCCATCAATATGAATATGCAGGATGCGCTGAATCCGGTCACGGCCCGTATAAACGATCGTATGCTCGCCCTGGTACATTCCGGCGGCGTCGAGTTCGCGCAGCAGACTGTCGAGTGACTCCAGTTTATAGATTAAATGTTCGTAGTCCATCATGCCTACCTCACTTGAATCGCGGGATAATTTCACTTTACATCCATCGTGACAAAATAGATTACGGGATTTGTAAACAATAACTCAGATATTTACTTCGTAAGCCATCTAATTGATTAATTTTAGATCAATTGTAAAGTCGCTGACACGATCCATTCCAATCCAGAAGGGGCGCACCAGTTCATAAGCACACGCGCCGTCGGTGATGAGGCGCAGATGAATAGTTAAGGTACGGGCGCTGTCGTCGCGTTCGATACTGAGAACTTCATGATGGGCCGTACAGCCGCGCCCCGCGCTCCACAACCCCGCCAGCACGCGCCCCTCCGCAAAATCAAAGGGCTGGCGCGTGACGGGATGGCGGCATAATTGGCTGTTGTCGGCCAGATCATACAGATTCAGCAGGTCTTCCGGGCGGCGCAGCACAAATACCTGCCCGGCGGCGTCCAATGCCGCTTCAAAACAGATGCCGTTCAGCACCGCATTTTCATCCGTCCAGGGATACGCCGGGGTTGGGATCGCCGTTGCTGTCGGTTGGATGGTGGCCGTTGGCAGTGGCGATGGGGGCGGAGTGGGCCGACTTTCCACCAGCCCGCAGCCGCTCACTAAGGCGGCGATGAGCCACCCCAGCTTAAGGAATTCTGAACTTTTTATAAATCTATCAAGCATTAAGATAAATAAACTCGCAAGCGTCTCTAAAGCGTGGTAAGATGCAATTATTGATTATACGGTGATTATTCCAGGAACACAGGGTTATGCGGATTCTCGTGATTTCGGACATTCACGCCAACCTCACGGCGCTTGAGGCCGTGTTATTGGATTCTAAGGGAGAATGGGACTACGTGTGGTGTCTGGGCGACATCGTTGGTTATGGCCCCGATCCGAACGAATGCGTGGAACGGCTGCGCGGCTTACCGCACCTGTGTCTCGCCGGAAATCACGACTGGGCCGCGCTGGGACGGCTTGATATTCGTACTTTTAACCCGGATGCGCGCAAAGCCGTTAACTGGACGCGCGAAACCCTATCTTCCGACAATATGGCCTACCTGGACGCGCTGCCGACCACTTTTGTGATTGGCAATTACACGCTGGCGCATGGCAGCCCGCGGGAGCCGGTGTGGGAATATATCCTGGAACCGCTGATCGCCTCGCTGAATTTTCCCCATTTTGAAACGCAGTACTGTCTGGTTGGACACACCCATCAACCGGTGATTTATGAACAAATCAGC
>DATALK010000090.1:0-3284 GCA_036261085.1 Phototrophicaceae bacterium
TTGCGCGATAAAATTCCTGAAACAGGTATTTCTGGTCTTCGAGGGGAATGCCGATGCCAGCATCCTGAATCGAAAAGGTTAGCTGCTGGGGCGCACAGGTGAGGTTAAACCGGATTTCGCCGCCCGGCAGGGAGTACTTGACCGCATTTGTGAGCAAATTGGTCATGATTTGGCGCAGCAGTTTTTCATCCAGCAGGCTGGTGGCACAAGCGCCATCGTGAGAAAAAATAACCCGCTGCTCGGTGTCGGAAGCGGGGATGACCGCCTCAATACAGGCCGCACAGATCGGCAGTACGGCTACCGGGCCAGGGTTAAAGTCCAGACCCGCTTTGGCTTGATTGATGGTCAGCACATTTTCCAGCAGCAGCGTCATCTGGTGAATCTGGCTGACGATTTTATCCAGATGATACTGTTTTTTACCGTCGTCCATCCGCTGGCCGTAGCGGGACAACATTTCGGTAGAGGTCTGGATGATCGTCATGGGCGTGCGAAATTCGTGGGAAATGTTGCTGATAAACCGGGATTTCATCTGGTTCAGTTCAACTTCGGTTTCCAGAGCGCGGCGGATGTTGTCCTCGTCCTGTTTGCGCGCCAGAATGTTCCCCAGCAGCGAACAAAAAACGGCCACCACTTCCTGTTTAACTTCATCCAGCGGCGCGCCGCTGATGGCCGCATCGTTAACAAGAAAACCACGCGAGCCATCAGGAAACAGGATGCGGGTAAAAACAATCCACCCGAAGTTATCCGGCAATTCCTGGCGCTGCCCATCCCGCCATTCGCTGTGCCGGTCCTGCACAACAATCCACTGAGCGTCCTCCGGTTTCAGCAGTTCCAAGCGGTGCGACCAGACGGTATCCAGAGCAACCCGATTCCCGTGTTCAGCAGTGGTCTGGCCCTGGTAATCGGTGCCATACGTGCCCTGCATAAAGCCATCGCGTTCGAGAAAGATGGCGCAGCGTTCCAGTCCCAGCCGGTGGCGGGCCGCCTCCACTGCCTGGCGCAGGGTGGTATCAACATCCGGGCCGGTCATCAGTTCATTAGCGACAGCAACTACCGTGCGCAAGCCGCGTGTCATGGCGTCTTGCTGGTCAATATTTTCCAATCCAAAACCCGTCACAAGCCGTGACACGATATTCTTGAGAGCGGACTTGAGGCGGATTTTCCAGGGTAAAGACGGGGCATTCATAAGGACTTTGACGCGGCCAGCGCTAATTAATAACTGACTATTCATTATACTCGATGACAACTACTGGCTTGCGTAAAGGTTTGTAATTTTACGTAATACTGAGTAAGTTTGACGAACAGGTCAATAACGTACAAGACGCTGCTAGATGGAACACTTTATAGTAAACCTGGATGTTTAACCAATGAGGCGTAAGTGATGAACGGCGCAAGCTGGAGTTTATTTGTGATGGGCGCGTTCCTGATTATTGTCGCTCCCGGCCCCGATTTTTTGTATGTGATAACGCAGGGCATGGGGCGCGGGCGGCGGTTAGGGGTGCTGTCAGCGCTGGGCATCAGTTTGGGACTGCTCACCCACACGTTGCTGGCCGCAGTGGGGTTAACAGCACTGCTGGCCGCTTCGCCCATCGCGTTTGAGCTGGTGCGCTATGGCGGCGCGGCCTATCTGGTGTACCTGGGCGTGCGTGCGTTTCGAAGTCACGGTTTGGTGGAGACGGATAAACAAGCCGTCAATGCGGGCAACAGCCTGGCGGTGGTGCGTCAGGGAATGCTCACCAATCTGCTGAATCCCAAAGCGCTGCTCACCTTCCTGGCGTTTATCCCGCAGTTTGTGAACCGGGAGAGCAGCAATGCCTTGCAAATCCTGCTGCTGGGCGGCACACTGGCGCTGATCGCGGTGGCCTGGTTTAGCCTGGTGGGTTACTTTGCCGGGAGCATTGGCAATTGGGTCGCCCAATCCCGGCTGGCACGCGGCTTCAAATGGCTGACGGGAAGCCTCCTGATTGGCCTCGGCGTGCGGTTGGTGGTAGCGTAGGGGATTGTAGTAGCAGGGGCCTGAACAAAGCGGACGGGACAAGTCCCGTCCCTACGTTGGGCCAATGTAGGGACGCCACTCGTGGCGTCCGCCGCTGTTCATTATGAACCACATCAAAAACAGAAAAATTTGGGGCAGTATAATGAATGTATGACGAGTGTAAAAACCCCTACCCCCGAATCCGCAAAATTCTGGCATGACCCGGCGCTGCACCAGTTGGAACTACTGCGCGCCACGTATATCACGCATGTGTTCGCACCCCATGCGCACGAGGGGTTTGCCATTGGCATTATCGAAGCGGGCGCGCAGACGTTTATCCACCAGGGCCGTAACACACTGGTGATGCCTGCGGGCTGTGTAGCGATTGTCAACCCCGGCGAAACGCACATCGGCAAGGCGACCACTGAAGCCGGGTGGACATATCGCATGTTTTACCCGGACGCGGCGGTGCTGCAAACTGTCGCATCCGAATTACATGGCCGCACGGCTGATGTGCCTTTTTTCCCCGATTCGGTCATTTTTGACCCGCTGGTGTTCCATTCGATTCGCGCCATGCACACCGCCCTGGAAGACCCACACACGTCCCACCTGGAACGCGAAACGCTGCTGCTGCAAACGCTGGCACGGCTGATTCTGCGCCACGCGGACTATCGGCCAGCGGCGGCCACCGTCTTGCTGGAAACCGCGCTCATGCGCAAAGTGCGCGATTATCTCCGCGACCACTACGCCGAGAATGTTTCGTTAAGCCAATTGGCCGCGCAGGTGAGCCTGAATAAATCCTATCTGATTCGCGCCTTTCGCCGCGCTTATGGGCTGCCGCCGCACGCTTATCAAAATCAGGTGCGCATTGAACAGGCCAAACACCTGCTGCTGGCGGGATTGCCCGTCGCGGATGTGGCCGCCGCTACCGGTTTTGTGGATCAAAGCCATCTGACGCGCCGCTTCCGGCAAATTGTGGGTGTACCGCCGGGAAAGTTCCGGCTGGTTTAGACCACAAACACGTTAAATTGCGATTGATTTTCCTCGGAAAAACATTTGTAAGAATGCGCTCCAACATTCTTTTTGCGTTATTCTACTATCCGCTGTGGCATAGTGCGCTGTAAGAAGAAATCTGATGGAGGTGTAGGAGCATGTCACAGCGTCCCGACATCGAATCCGTTGACCGGCGCGAACAGGTGCGCGTTGACCGTTCGGCTGATGGGTATGTGCGCCGCCAGCGCATTGTGAAGGATGAAGGTGCAGAGCGGCAGAATGCGATTAACCGGATCAACCAGCTCATCTGGATTAT
>DATALK010000100.1:0-5349 GCA_036261085.1 Phototrophicaceae bacterium
CATTACCGAGCGCCGATTGGAAGAGGACGAGCTGCGATTATCCGAATCACGCTACCGCATGATTTGTGATTTGTTAGGCGATTATGCGTATGTCTTTCGGATCAAGCCGGATAACACCAGTGTGTTGGAATGGGTTTCCGCTGGTTTTACGCGCGTGACAGGGTATACGCTGGCCGAGTTCCAAGAATTTGATGGTTGGCAATTGGGCGTTTACCCGGACGAACTTGAACTGATGTTTCACCGCTTAAAATCGCTGCTGTCGGGTAAGTCTATTACCAGTGAATTTCGCTTTGTGACCAAAGATGGTGATATTGTCTGGGTACGCGACTCCGCCAAACCAATCTGGGATGACAATGAAGGCCGGGTTACGGCAATTTATGGTGTTGCCCAGGTTGTCACGGATGAAAGACAGGTAAATCAGCCTGAGAGTCAGCATGACGACCTGCTGCGGTACGATATTTCCGACGAGAGAATTAGCTTGTGTGCTGTTAATCGTGACGGTGTCTTTTCATCGGTGGAGGGTCACGGTCTGGATGTATTGGGGCTAAAGCAGGAAAAGTTAATCGGACGTTCTATTTACGAAGTCTACGGGGAACATCCAGATCTGTTAAGAGAGTTTCACCGTGCGTTTCTCGGTGATTCATTTAGCCATAACTCCCAAATTCAGAATAAAACTTTCTCGGCCCAGTACACCCCTATCTATAATCCCCAACAGGAAATTAGCGGGGTTTTAATCGTTTTCACCTACTCGAACCTGACAAATTAATTAGTTTAGCTGGGGATAATATTTATCCTTGCCGCAGCCTGCCAATTCGAGTTTCTACCCCATTTCTTAAGCCATCTTAAGGTTTGAAATGGGGTAGAATATTCTAGAGTTGTGTTATATCGTGCTTGAATCTGGTATTAAACTCAGATTCAGCCTCTTGAACTCATCAACCCAATAAGGATAGGTTATGCTCCAAGAGATGCAGCATCCCCGTTTTTTGGAACTCTTGCATCAAAGTGATCAAACATTGTTGGCTACTGATTTGGCGGAACTCAAAGCCCGCATTCAGTCTGCGTCTAATTTCCAAAATGACGGCTTCTGGTCGGATGAACTCGCGGATTATATTGAAACCGCCAACCCCTCGCAGTTCATTCAATTTCACTGGATCGCGGAAAAACATTACGCGATCCAAATGCGCAACCCGGAATTGTCAGCGTATTTCGATCATTATTACCTCATTGGTTATGCGCGGATTATCTCCCTGATGATGCGGTATCACATCAACATGGGGCATAACAAGGATGACTTTCAGTTCATTGCTGGTTTTCTGAAATCGACATTTGCCGACAATCTAAACGTCAGCATTCTAGAGGTTGGCACAGGTTCCGGCGAACTGATGGTTGATCTGGTGCGACTGGGGTACTGCAATCTGGAAGGGATTGAGATTACTTCGTCAGCGGCCCGGTTGGCCCGCGCCGCCCTGGCCGATACTATTGGCGAGGAGCGGATTCACTTTTTGTCCTTTGATGAGTTTCGCACAGCGTTCCCCGATAAACGGTATGATGTGGTCATCCATTCCAATCTCATCGAACATATACCCCCGCATAAAATGGATGATTTTTTACAGGGTATTTATACCCATCTTAAACCGAATGGGTATATGATTGTTGTGACACCCAATCGGCTCAGCGGCCCGCATGATGTTACCCGCTCCTTTCGTCCTGGTGGTTCACCCGCTGAAGGTTTCCATCTTTGGGAATTTGATCTGACTGAACTGGAACAGGTGTTATCCGCAGCAGGTTTTGGGCGCTTTATGACGGTCCGGTCATTGCCGTCGCTGAATGACTTCTGGGATGCCATTCCCACCGAAGAAAGTTTCCAATACAAACGAAATTTGGAGCAGTTCCTGGTGGCGCTGGACTGGAAACTGCGCAAACCAATTATTGACGGTATGTATTTCAGCGGCGTGGTGTGTCAGAAATTATCCTGAACAAACTACGCTTAAGTATTATTGGACTGGCTGAGATGTGTGGGGTACGGTCTCAGTCTGGCTGCCGTAGGAGGCAAGATGAAAACAAAATCCCGACGACCTGTATTGATTGCGCTGCTCGGTTTGACATTCCTGATACTGATGGCCTGTTCACCGGCGACACCAACCGCCGCGCCAACGGCGGCGGCGACCACCGTCGTTACCGAGGAAGCGGCAACCGCCGTCGAGACGGCAGTCGTCACGGAAGCAGTGACCCCCGCTCTGACCAGCGAAGCGACCCAACCGGAACCCGAAAAAACGGTAGTGGCACGGGCGACAGACGCCGAATTTGTTTGCCCGCAAGGTCAAGCCGATATTGTGGTAGCGGCTGGTGCTGTCGGGATTGAGTTCCAACTGGCGCAGGAAGCGGGCAAGCGTTTTAACGAATTGTGTCCGAACATCACCGTCACGCCGTTGGAAAGCCAGGATTTGGCGACAGATCGTCTGGGGCAGTACATTCAATTTTTGGGCGCGAAAAGCCCCATCGTGGATGTTTATCAGGTGGATATTGTGAATATCGGTGGTTTAGCCGAACATTTTGTTGATCTGACAGCCGCCGTTGGCCCGGACTTCGCGGCGACGCAGTTCCCCAGCATGATCGAAACCGGCACGATTGATGGCAAACTGATAGCGCTGCCCTGGCTGATTGATACCGGCCACCTGTATTACCGCACCGATCTGCTGGAAAAATACAAACTGGAAGTTCCCAAAACCTGGGATGAATTGGAAGCGGCAGCGGCCAAAATTCAGGAAGGCGAACGCGCCGCCGGGAACAGCGAATTCTGGGGCTACGTCTGGCAGGGAGCCGTTGGGGAGGCGTTAACTTGTAACGCGCTCGAATGGCAGGCTTCCCATAATGGCGGCGTGATTATTGCCGCCGACGGCAGCATCCAGGTGAATTCCCCCGACATGGTGGCGGCCCTGGAACGGGCGCGCGGCTGGATTGGCACCATCAGTCCCGAAGGGGTGCTGGGACAGGCCGAAGAAGACGCGCGGGCAATCTGGGAAGCGGGCAACGCCGCCTTTATGCGGAACTGGTTTTATGCCTATGGTCTGGGGAATCGGGAAGACAGCGCGATCCGGGAGAAATTTGCTTTGACGCAGCTTCCGGCTGGGCCGGACGGCAAACCTGCCGCCACGCTGGGCGGCCAATCTCTTGCCGTGTCCAAATATTCGGATAATGTCGAGGCCGCTATCGCTGTTGCCCAATTTATGGCCTCGGAGCAGGAGCAAAAAATTCGCTCCTTGCAAGCGTCCCTGAATCCAACGTTCCCGTCGCTGTATACCGATGCGGAACTGCTGAAGGCGTACCCACCCTATGCCGACATTCTGACAACCTTCCAGAACGCGGCCACCCCGCGGCCGTCTTCCGTCGCCGGGACGAAATACGAAAAAGTTTCGTCGCTGTACTTTAATGCGGTCTATAACGTGCTGCGCGGCGACGATGACGCGGCTTCGGCGATGGAATTCCTGGAAGTTGATCTGGAAGACCTGCTGGCCGAATAGTGAATGCTGATGCCGGAGAACAACCAGATTGTCCTCCGGCGACTTTTATCCTGATGCGCAGCCCGCTCGCTGACCGGCTGCGGACGCGAGCGAGGGGGAAAGATGGAAGCCCGGCTTGTTAATTCGCAGACGGACAGCCACCAACCGCTGGACAGCCTGCTGGTGGGTTTTGTCAGTCTGGTCTTTTTCCTGCTCGGCATTGGGGCCTTTGGGCTGCTGGTGTTGATTTTTGGCAGCAACCCAGCGATTAACCACGCCATCACCAGCCACCAGCGTTTGGGTGCTATTACCTGGACGACCATTCGCAGTCTGGGTTTTATCCTGCCCCTGGTCATCTGCGGCTTTAGCCTGATTACGTTTAATCTTTCCTGGCGCTTGTGGCGGCGCGATGTCAACGCCGCCGCCTGGGCGCGCCAGATTTTGTTATGGCTGCTGCTGCTGGTAGGTGTTCTAGTACTCCAATCCTTAGATGGCCGCAGCGCATTACCCGGCGTTCAGCCGGATACCCTCCCCCTGCGGATCAATTTTACGCTGGTCTGGCTGCTGCTGGGGCTGGTTGTGGTGGTGTGTCTGTGGCTGCTCAGTACCCACCTCGCCCACGCTTTCCGGGGCAAAGAAGCCGATCATGTCCGCAGCGAACGCACCGCCTGGAATCTGCTGCTGCCAACGCTTGTGATTTTGGGTCTGATCGGCATTTATCCGCTGGAACAGATTTTTATCGCCAGCCTGACCGACCAGGAATTTGCCAGCACCGCCGAAGGGGAATTTATCGGCCTGGACAATTACGCGCGGCTGCTGAGTCTGCGCATTGACGCCCTGCCCTGCCAGACCGATGAGCAGACCGGCCAATGCAAAACGCGCGTGAACGGCCAGGGCCAGACCGAAACCCAGTATGTTAATCCCCTGCGGGTTTTGGACGAAGGCTACCGCGCCGGACGTTACCGCGAATTTATGGCCTTTGATCTGGCGGGAACCCATTACAGCGTCAGCGCCCGCGATCCCGTCTTTATCAAGGCGTTCTGGGATACGGTGGTGTTTACCATCATTTCCGTGATTTTGGAACTGCTGCTGGGGCTGCTGCTGGCGACGATTCTGGTCTCCCGCTTCCGGGGTGTAGACCTGATGCGCGTGGTCATCCTCATCCCCTGGGCCGTGCCGACGATTGTCTCCACGCAGTTCTGGAATATTATGCTGCGCGGCGACCAGTCCGGCGTGATTAACAGCCTGCTGCTGTCGCTCGGTTTGTTAGATCGTTCCCAATCCTGGTTCACCAATCCCGATTGGCAGCTGCCCATGATGATTCTTGTGGATGTGTGGAAAACCACCCCCTCGATGGCGATTATGTTGATGCCCGGTCTGCTGACTATCCCGCGTGACATTTATCAAGCCGCCGAAGTGGATGGGGCCGGACGAGTCCAGCGTTTATTCCGTATCACCCCGCCGCTGCTGGTTCCCAGTATGGCGGTGGCGATTGTCTTCCGGTCACTGAACGCCATTCGCGTGTTTGATGTGTTCCAAATCCTCGTCGGGCGCGGGCGGTTTTCACTGGCAACCTACACCCAGGAAGTGCTGGTGCAGGGGCGCGAAGTGGGTTACTCGTCCGCAATTGGCGTAATCATCTTCTTTATCATCGTCTTTTTTGTGTACGTTTACATGCGCTCCCTCAGCGTGGACGCGGATTAACAGTATGGCGCGACGCAGCAAATTCAGCGTGTATTTGGACAAAGCGGCTTTCTGGGCTGTCGTGGCCTTTTTTGTGGTGTATTCGCTGTTTCCCTTTTATTGGGCAATTAACACCTCGCTGAAAAACGCGGCAGAAGTCACCGGC
>DATALK010000103.1:0-3947 GCA_036261085.1 Phototrophicaceae bacterium
AGATTAAAAAACTGGAACACAATGCCGATCTGATCCCGGCGAAATAACGTCTGCTGGCGTTCATTTAAGGCGGTTAATTCGGTATCGCCAATTTTAATGTGACCGGAATCGGGTTTGTCTATACCACTGATGAGGTTTAACAGCGTACTCTTACCACTCCCGCTTTTGCCTAACAGGACAAAAAACTCACCCGTTTGGATGTCCAGGTTCACGTCAGCCAACACCGTTCTGGCCCAACCACCTTCATCATAGTGCTTGTTGAGCTTGCGTATCTGGACAATGGTGGCTGACGAGTTGTTAGACATCACAATACCGATTAGCTACTTTGTTCTTATCCCTGCTGCGGATTCTAGCATACCAGCCGCCGCAAAGCACATGAGCGTTCTATAACAATTATAAACCCGGATCGTTAGTCCAAGCGTTAAAAAAAAGATACCTTTCTGAAAAATTCCTTAAATCACAAAACTTAGAGAATTAAGAGGAAAGGGTGCTGCGCTGGTGAATGAGTTGTGTTAGACTTGTGTTGGACAACTGTTGCATCACAAGCCTTTATACCCCCGTATCCGGGAGCAATCAAGTGACGATGCTCACCTGGATACGCAACGACTATAATGGAGGATGTTGAATCATGCCGCCTGAGAAAAGCGGATATTACTATCCCAACAAGTTCGCCCGCATCTTCCTCGATGCGATGGAAGAGGTGATGGGGAAAAACGGCCTCAACGCCGTCCTCCATCTGGCTGGCCTGGATAACCTGATCGGCAATTACCCGCCCGACAACCTGGAAAAAGCCTTCGACTTCGCCGACTTCACGGCGCTGTGTGTGGCGCTGGAAGAGATGTACGGCCCGCGCGGTGGTCGTGGGTTGGCGCTGCGGGTGGGCCGCACGCTGTTCGCGGACGCGCTGCGCGGCTTCGGCGCGCTGGCGGGGGTCGGCGATCTGGCGTTCAAGGTGCTGCCGCTGTCGGCCAAGCTGAAGGTGGGCATCCCGGCGGTGGCGAACATCTTCTCGCAGTTCTCCGATCAGGTCTCGAACGTGCACGAAGAGGGTGATGACCGGCTGATCTACACGCTGGAACGCTGCCCGATGTGCTGGGGCCGCAAGACGGATCGTCCGGTGTGTTTCGTCGGCCAGGGTTTGCTGCAAGAGAGTCTGCGCTGGGTGTCGGGCGGGCGCGAGTTCAAAGTGGACTTGAGCACCTGCATCGGCAAGGGCGACGACATGGGGCGCTACATCATTTACAAAGAACCGATTGATTAACTGAACCCTTATCGTGAAAATTAAGCCCCCTGCCCCTCTGGGCCGCCGGGGCTTCTTTTGTTTAGACCGGGTTCGACGGGCGATAGTGGGGCAAGCGCCCGCTGAACGCGCATTGCCCGCCCCCCCGGGCCAATGTTAGAATGGTCTCAGGTTTTAAAGTTCACCAACTTGTGCCTGGGAGTGATTATGCGCCGTAATTTGTGTTTATTGTTCATCCTGGCGCTCATCAGTTTGAGCGCCTGTAACCTCACCACCGACCCCGAAACCAACGAACCGATTAACGTCCCCACCATTAATCCCGGCGGCAAGCCGGTAGTGACAATTACCTCCCCCAAAGAAGGGGATGAAATTGTTGTCGGCAGCGCGATGTTTGTCACCGCCAATGCCCGCGACGCCGTTGGAGTCACGCGCGTCCAACTCCTGGCGAACGACCAGATTGTTAAAACCATTTCATCGGAGTCGTCCTCCGGCCAGACGAATTTTGATGTGCTGCTGGACTACAAGCCGCGCGAACAAGGCGAGGTGACACTCGAACTCATTGCTTATCGCAACGCCATTGCCAGCGATCCGGCGATTGTTACGGTCAACGTGCGCGCCAACCAGGCGCAGGTCACGGCTACCGCACCCTCGCAGCCCAAAGTGCCGATCATTGACCCCAACGACCCCACCTGCCGCGTGTTAACCAACGTCGGCCTGCGGATGCGCTCCGGCCCGAACGTCTCCTTCGCCCAGGTGGCACTGCTGAATGCCGGTTCCGTCGCCCCGATTACCCGCCGCACCGGGATTAACGATTGGTATGAAATCCGTTACGGCACCAATACCGGTTGGATTGCGGCCCAAAATCCTGCTAATCCCAATGAAAAATATGTCTCGCTGTATGGCAACTGCTCCAGTGTGCCGGTTTATGCGCCCACTCCCACGCCCACCATTTTTGTCCCGCCGACGGCCTTCCCAACGCTGACACCCGCCCCCACCAACACGCCCTTACCCAGCGCCACCCCCGGGCGCCCCGATCTGATTGTGACCAGCATCAGCGGGGAATCCGCGGTCACGATTCCTTCCGGCTCAACTCAGGTGATCCGGCAGTATGCCGTCACCATCAGTAACCTGGGAACCGGGCCAAGCAGCTCCTTTAATAACCGGATTACCCTCCCCGGCGGGCTGGATGCCGATCTTGGTGTTGTCTCGAATCTTGACCCTGGTGTCAGCATTGTGTTAACCGCCAACGCAACCTTCACCGCCGCTGGTAGTTATGAAATACGAGTCTCTGCCGACAGCAGCAGCACCGTTACCGAAGTCAGCGATGTAAACAACTTCGGCAGTTTGCTCGTGACCGTCACCGGCCCCTAAGACCTCATCCTACCGGGGCGGGCAGAGGTTCGCCCCGGTCACGTTTGAATTTTTCAACCTGACTTGCCCCATTTTTCGCGCGGTTATACAATGCCCTTATGGCGACACGAGTACTGATTCTTCACCGGCAGTTGGTCTTTGCTGTGACCATCAAACAGGCCCTGGAACAAACCGGCCTCTTTGATGTTCATCCTTTTACGACGCCTGACGCGGCCTATGATTATCTGCGCGACCATCCCCAGGATGTGGCGTTAGTGGATTTCACGCTCCCCGGTCAACCAGGGGCACAGGTCGTCCGCCAGCTTCGCGCGCTCCAGCCTGATCTGGCAATTGTCATTACCCCCAATCAACCGGAGGCCGTGCTGCTCTCCGTCCAGGGTGGGATTGACATGCCGTTCACCGCGCGGGATTTTATCCCGGTGATTCAGCAGGCCGTTGCCCAAACGGGCGGCGAACCACCCGCGCCCACCATGCCGCAGACCAAACGCGCCGCCGAAAATCGAACGCGGCTTTTAGACGAACCGCCGCCTGGCCCGCCGCAACCCTTCGGCGAAGACGCGCCCCCGCCGGTCACACCCGGCCAAACGCGCATTTTTGATGATGAACCGGAAAAACCGGCGGCCCGCCCCGCGCCGCAAACGCGCCAGTTGGATGATCCCCCCGCGCCAACGCGGAAGCTGGCTGCCGATCCAGCCGATCCCCCGGCCCGTCCGGTAGCCCAAACGCGAAAACTGGACGATGTACCCCCGCCGCCGGTTGACCTGCCCGAATTTTCAACGCTGGATCGGGTCTTAAAAAGTTTTGATTTTGAACCGCTGGCCGGTGAGGAAGATACCCCGCCCGTGCCCCAGCGTGACTCCGGTGCGGTGCGCCAGTATTTGGCAACCGCTTCCGACGCCGAACCCCAGACCTTCGATGAGGTGCTGGGGGCCATTGAGGCTCAACCACCCACAACCGGCAAACCGGAACGCCATACCGATTTTGACGATTTGGTGGCGTCGCTGCGCGGCAGCGCCCCGCATACCCCCCTGCCGGAACGCCAGCAGCAGTCCTTGGATTTTATCCTGACCTCCGGCATGGACGCCGTGCTGAAGGAAATCGAAAACGCCAAAACCGGCGCGCCGCCACCTCAGCCACCCGCGCCCAAATCCCGCAGCACCTTTGAAAAATTGGCGCAGGAAGAACCGCCCATGCCCCCGCTGGAAGAAAGTGGGACGGTCAGTGATTTGATTGTGGGCATTGGTGATCGCAACTTCCGCAATGTGCTGGCGCTGCTGCGTGGCGAAGAAGTTGAAGACAGCCGGACCAACCGCGACAGTGCGCCCACCCGCTTTGA
>DATALK010000108.1:0-1751 GCA_036261085.1 Phototrophicaceae bacterium
CCGTCACCGCCGCGCCAAAGACCAGCATGGTATGTTTGTTGAGCAGTCCCACCCCCGCCAGCACTTCGACAGTAATCACCTCAACGCGCGCACTTGGCGGATTCTGGGAATTCCACAGCCCGATGACGAGCAGGGCCACCCCCAGCGAAATAATCACATTCAGAATGATAAAAACCAGCGAACGCCGCTGCATAGAGACCTCTTTTTGGCATTAAATATTTGTCCCCACCGATTAGGAAATATAACACAAGGTGTATCTATGGGCAATTACACACGCAACCGGGACAGCAATCTGTCCCGGTTAATTTGATCAGGTTCGGTGAATAGGTCGTTTAACTAAAATCCTTAACCTCCGGCCAAAGCTGTTCCAGCGGCACTTTCAGCCCGCGACAGAGGTAAATCGGGAAATTCTCATAGGGGATGGCATAGGGATGGTGAACCAATCCGGCAACCCGCACACTCTCAAAATAGGGTTTTAATTGGTCGGGATTCCGCCCCAAAGCAATCACAATCGTCCCTGGTTGCACCATGGGAGCTAATTCCTGTCCCCAGTAAAAATAGTTCAGATGACCGCTCATGGCTTTGGGCAGCCCATACGGTGGCCCAAAGAAATCAATCGCGCCCGCCTCGCCATAATTGCCCGTGAAGATAATCGTTTTGGCTTGTTCTTCCGGTGTAAGCGAGTCGTACACTTTGGCAGTTGCCGCGACCATTTCCGGCCAGCCAAACCGTAGCGCGAACAACTGCGGCAGCGCGTTCAGGTGGGCATTTTCGATCTGCGGCTGACTGAAGCCGATAGTTTTGGTATATTGAATATACTGTTCCGGGGTCAACAGGGGGAGGACATTCAGCGCCGACACCACCCCGCTGAAGCTCAACAGAACAAAGACGGCGGGTTTCAACCAACCCCACCACCGTCGCTGCATCAGCCAACCTTCAAAGCCGACAGCGCCGCCCGCCAGCAACACGGGATAAATCGGTGACAGATAATAAGGCCGACCATCCGTCACCAGCAGCAGCCCCAACGCCAGGATATAGGTCCAGGTCACAAATCGAAAAGCCTTTCCCTGGGAATGGATCAGGAAATATACCAGCCCGCCCGCCCAAAGCGGCAACGTCTGTGGATTCTGGTAGATAATCTGTTGTACCATGTACCCGAGCGGATCAAGCTGGATATTACGCTGGTTGCGGCGAATATTGGCTAACTGTTCCAGGTGTGGGAAATTATGCTGGATCATCCAGATGAGATTCGGTAAAAAGATGAGCAGGGCCAGTGTCCCGCCCAGGAAAAACCAGCGGTTGCCCATCAGCTTGCGCGTGGAGGTGAGCAGTATTCCTGCCGTCACCGCCGCGCCAAAGACCAGCATGGTATGTTTGTTGAGCAGTCCCACCCCCGCCAGCACTCCGAAGGCCAGCCACAAGCGCGTGTTCCCCGTTTTCACCATCCGTATCAGGATGAGTACGCAGCCCATCCAGATCAGCGGTTCCATCGCATTCATCGAGAGGTAGCTGTCCGACATCAGATAACTGCCCGCCACCACCACACTGAGGCCAGCGAGCGCCTGCGCGAACCATTTGCCGCCCAACTCGCGGACAATCGCCCCGGTCAGCAGAACTAGCCCCGCCCCGGCCAACGCCGGTATCAGATGAATACCCACAATCGAGTCATTAAACAACGTCCGGGCCACCTGGGCCGTCAGCGCCGTGAGCGGCGGCATATCCACATAGCCCCAGGCCAGATGTTGACCGGC
>DATALK010000294.1:0-4835 GCA_036261085.1 Phototrophicaceae bacterium
AAACCGGTAAGGTCGTTACCGTACATTCCAAATCATAAATGATGGTCTGGTCTGTCAGGTCAGGATCATTGGTGGTAAGCGTTAGTGTACCAGCTAGATTCGTGCCCACCGGGGTCCCTATGGGGGGGCTTGCAAAAGACATCAATGAGTTCGTTGTCCCCTTGATTGATGGAGACGGCGGCAAACGCGGTGACATTAGTCGCTGACTCAAAACTGAAAACGTTCGCTGGGCCAGTCAGGATGCCGCTGACATCCAGGATCGAACCGGGATCACCCGTGTTGCTCACATTGATCTGATTATTGACTGAACCACCTGCTGGTGCATACCAGCTAATAGTATCGCCGTCGTTATAGTTGGCGCTGAACTGCGGCAGCGCGCCAGGATTAACGGTACAGTTGAAGGTATAAAGCGCGGGAGGCGTAAGATTAGCGCCATTGTGCGTAACACTAATTGTCGTTGTGTAATTTTGAAGGCTGGCGACAGGATCGGCATTACATTGAACGCTGAAGGCATGACTACCACTGGCAGCGACGGTGAAGGCCGTCTCCAGGGGCGTAAAATGGGTGATGTCACTCAGCACAACGTTGGTAATATCCAAATCGGCAGTGCCGGGATTTTCAACGGTAATGGTCGCATAAACCGGAGTGCCGCCGACGGTAGTCTGATCTATGGTACTGGCGGCATCGGGTGACGGCGCAGGGGTGGAGCGGTAAATTGGCGCAGCGGTGACTAGGGTACAGGCAGAAAATTCAGAGGTGTTACCACTGGCATCGGTGGCGATGGCGTTGATATAGTAACCATCCGGCGCGCCAATCGTATCAATTTCGAATGACCCATTTCCCGATGCATCGGTAGTGACTGTGTCAGTGCTAATTGGGTCGTTACCGTTCTGAGCATCACACGCATCATTGCTGTAAAACTGTAATTGATAAGTGCCATTGGCCTCGCTGTTAAAAGTACCCACGACTACATTCTGGGTCGCCAGCGTAATGACCGGATAATTTTGCTGGTTGTTTGCGCCTGCATCCGGGTCAAGATTATCGTTGGTTTCGCTCGTACCGTTATTGCCGAGGTCAATTGGTAAATCGGTATTGTTGAGGAATTGGTTGTCGGTGAGGCGGTTGCCCGTGCCACTGGTGACACTGATGCCACTGCCCATGTTGTTCTCAAGGCGATTGGTAGTGATTTGGTTACTGCTGCCCTGAATAGTAACACCGTCATCATCACTGTCGGTTATTGTATTGCCGGTAATCGTGTTGCTGTCGCTCAGGATGCGCACACCGACCTGGTTATAGTTAATGCCGGTGCTGCCGGTGAGAGTGTTGTTGTCGGCTCCCGCCGAAAACTGGATGCCGGTGACATTGCTCTCAAAACTGCCGCCCGTGATGGTATTGTTGGTGCTGTTGACCAGGATGCCAACGCCATTGTTGTTGCTGGTAATATTCGTCAGTGTATTGCCATTCGCTCCGGCGTCCAATCGGATGCCTGAACTGGTGAAGTTACGAGTCGTCAAGCCGGTGATACTGCTGCCACCAGCGCCAACGGTAATGGTTAGCCCGTCGGCCACCGTTCCGCCCCTTTCTATGGAGATGGTATCCCCATTAAGGGTGATAGGCTGGGTGATGGGCGGTAGGCTGCTACCCAATGAAATGGTTTGGCCGGTCAGTGCCGCATCGAAATTGATGATGTCGGCTTGTGGATCACCGTTCGCATTCGTAATGGCTTCGGTTAGGGTGCAGCGGGTGATGTCGCAGATACCATCGTCAGCATCGTCAATCGTATCAGTGACGGTATAAGTTGTTTGTGCCTGCGCTGGTTGAGTCAACGACAGGCTCAAGACCAGGACAGCCAGCAGCGCAAATAAACGAGTTAAACTCAAAGCGCGCAGGTGAGGCATGATAAAACGTCCTTCTATTTATGAGGTCTGCTTTTCTTTAGTATACTTTAAGTCATTCTCACGGAATGTCATTGTTTTGATAATGTTTACTGGAAACGCATGAGCCATTTCTCCTATCCGAAAATTCATAAGCTGTTTTTAGGCCGATTCGTTTGGGAGCCGCATCGGCGTTTCGTGGTTTCGGATGCGCCCGGATAAGCCCAGATAGGCATATATGAGGAGGCCGCTGACGAGGCCCACGCCGATATGGGCGAGATAGGGCAGGTCTGACGGCGAAATAAAGCCTTCAATCGTCCCGGCGATGATGAGCAGGGGAACGGCGGCCACCGCCAGCACCACCGCCCTTTGCGCGGCCAAACCTAACGAGTCGCGGCGGGTATACGGGCCGGGGTTCAGCAGCGCCCAACCAAGCTGCAAGCCTGCGCCGCCCGCCATAAAAATCACGCTGAGTTCGATAACGCCATGCGCGACGATAAATTCAAATAATTCCGCGCCCATATTGTAGTGGGCGGCCAATCCCAGCACCGCGCCAATGGTCAGGCCGTTCATGGTCAGAATGTAGACGCTGAACAGACCAAAGACAATGCCGCCGCCAAAAGCTAAAATGGCAATTCGAATATTGTTGCTCATAATAAAAGCGGAGGCAAACGGACGCTGCTCAATGGGAATGTCCGTCCAGGTTTCCTGGTCGGCAAGAATTTCGCGCTGCGCGGCCAAACCGAACAGATCGGCGCTGTCGGGATTAATATATGCTAACCGGTAGCCCACGATGGCCGGAAGCATAAACAGGAGAAAGGCGGCCAGCGTAAAAACGATGGTTTGCCGGAAAACCTGTGGAATCCGGTGCGTAAAATAGCGCACAAACTGCCACCAATCGCTGACATCCTGCTGATAAATGTAGCTGTGTGTGCGCGTTAGCAGTTGGTTGAGGAACAATGTCACCCGTTGGTCAGGATAATCCCGCCGAGCTAAAGCTAAATCTGAAGTCACCGCGCGGTATAATGTTCCTAGCTCATAAACTTCACGAGCATTGAGGGGGGTGCGGCCTCGGCGTTGGTTAATCAAGGTTTCCAGGCGCTGCCAATCTTTTTCTCGAAGTTGAATGAACTCGTTAACACTCATGAGTTTTCCGCCGATCTTAACCCTGGAGACATTACGTTGGACGATCTTGCCAGCAAGCTATCCATTGACACCCCGGAGAACATTTTGCTGGATGCCGAAATTGCCGGTTTTGGCACACGGTGTATGGCCGCCATCATTGATTATACAATCCTGTTGCTATTGATGGCGGTGGCCGCTTATTTGTTTAGCCGGGCCATTCCTGACGACGCACAGAATGAGTCGGGCACGGTAGCCGTGTTTGTTTTGCTGCAATTCAGCCTCATCACCTTCTACCACCTGCTCTTTGAACTGTTCTGGAACGGGCAGACACCGGGTAAACGCTGGACGGGTATTCGCGTGATTCAAGCTAACGGGCTGCCGGCCACCACTGCCGGGATCATCATTCGGAATCTAGTGCGCGTATTCGACTTCCTGCCGATCTTTTATGGCTTCGGGATGCTGGTCTTGTTTGCCAGCAAAAATACCCAACGCCTGGGTGATCTGGCCGCTAAAACGGTAGTTGTTCGAGAGCAGCGCCACCTGACACTGAAAACCATTAAAGAAGACTGGCGGGTGACTTATCAACACGTCAAAGCGATTGATCCGATACCGCCCTATATCCATCTTGAAAACCTGTCACTGGATGACCGGCGCAGCGTGGTGGATTACCTTCGGCGGCGGGATACACTCACAGACCGTGACCATCTTGCGCCTCTCGTTGCACTGCGGATTGCGCGCAAAATGGCAGACCCTAATCTGGAACAAGAACTGAATCGCGTTTATTCCCGGCGGGTTGAAAAGTTTCTAGAACAGGTCGCCCGCGCGTTTGAAATCCAGGACATTGCCAACCGCTAAATCAAGGTTTTGGCCTTTAATTGCAGGTAACGATTAACCACCTGGGCCGATAAGTGCGCGGCGTCCACATCCAATGTCAGTACGCCGCGCCGCCGTAAGTTTTCGAGCAAGACGCGGCGCTCATCTACGAGTTGTTCCGCAACGGCCCGCCGGTAGACGGCAGCGGAATCAACGGGCGGTTGGTGGGCTTCCTGATCCAGTACCGGGTCACGAATCGTTACCAACAGCGGCAAGTGCTGCGGGGCCAACAGCGGCAGGTGCGCCAGCAGGGTTTCGGACGCGCGCGCGCCGCTTAAATCGGTGAACATAACCACCAGTGCCCGTTTTTTCTGGCGGGAACGTAAATACTGCACGGCCTGCCCATAATCCGCTTCTACCGGTTCGCTGCCCAGACCATACATGACTTCCAGAATCTTTTGAAAATGGGCACTCCCCGGCCCTGGCGGTACAAATTGTTTCACCCGGTCAGCAACGACCAGCAGCCCCACCTTATCGCCTTTGCGTCTGGCAACGTAACTCAGCAGCAGGGTGCTGTTGATGATAAAGTCCACTTTTGCCATATTCCAGGCTAGGCCGCTGTTGTCATCCACTCGAATGGCGCTGCGCATCATGCGACCAACGTCCAGCATAATCAAGATGCGCTGATTGCGCTCCGGTTCATAATCGGTGCTGATGGGTTTGCCGCGCCGCGCGGTGGCTTTCCAATTGATGGCGCGGTAAGGGTCATCGGGCATGTAATCGCGCAGGCTTTCAAATTCGGTGCCTTCGCTGCGCAGGCGCACATTCCGCAGCCCCATTTCGGCTAGTTGGTCGCGCCGCACCAGTAGTTCATAGCGGCGGATTTCGTAGATATTGGGATAGACCTTGACCGGAGCCGCCGCTTTAACCACCGCCTGCCGGACGAATAAGCGCAGTGGCCCCAGCCAGCGCAGGTTGAGATCACCAAAGGCAAAGTCGCCGCGCTGCACCGGACGCACGTGA
>DATALK010000117.1:0-1828 GCA_036261085.1 Phototrophicaceae bacterium
TCCGGGTTTTCATTTCCAGTTTTTCAAACCGGATGAGTATACGTATTGAAAAAAATCGTTCGCGCGTAGGTCAAATTTTGCATTTAACGCAGATTTAAGGTGACGTTGAGGGCCGGTTTAAACAGAGGGACGCGGATTGTCGTATCGTGAAGCCAGATACGATGATGCAGCGGAGACCTTTAAGATGGCAAACACGGATCGCGCCCGCAAACTCCTGGTCCGAACGGCCCTCGTGACCAGTACCACGATGGCAACCATGATTGGCGCCCAAAATCTGGCGATGTTGGATGCCAAACAATTTCAGCCGACGGTGACTCCAGTGGTCGAAAACGTCGCTGCGCTGGCTCCCGCCGCGACGCCAACCGCTGTCATCGCGGTGATGCAGGCGATGCCAGAAATAACAATTGTGCGGGCGGCACCGAGCATCATTGTCTTACGGCAGTCGGGTCAGGTTCAGGCGCTCCCACCGGTGGTTACCAGCGGGACAAACCCGGCTAACGGGATTCAGCCGCCCGTGCCAGCCCAGCTCGCGGCTCCTGATCCCATTATTGTGCAACAGCCGGTTCCTCAAGTCAGCCAATCAACCCGATGAACCACCTGTATTTCACCGAGTTCCGAGCGCTGGGCTGTCAGGTGACTGTCCAGCTTGAGACGGAAGCCGATGGCATGGCGCTGCTGGGGCAGCTACCGGCCCAGGTTGAAGCGTTGGAAGCGCAGTTGTCACGCTTTCGCCCGGAAAGCGAATTGATGCAGGTCAATCAACAGGCCGGAGCCTGGGTTGCAACCAGTGAGATTCTGTTTAACAACCTTCAAGCGGCGAAACAAGCGGCTCGAATCACCGATGGTTGGTTTAACCCGCTGGTGCTGCCGGCCATGTTAGCAAACGGTTATGATCGCAGCTTTGAACAGCTTGCGCCGTCACCGGCAGCGGAAAATATTCCGGCGGCGGATTGGCACAGCCTTGAACTGCGCTTACCAACCCGCGAAATCCGCATTCCGGCGGGGAGTGCGCTGGATTTGGGTGGGATTGCCAAAGGGTGGACTGCCGCCCGATTAGCGGACACGCTCGCTGCCTATGGCCCTTGTCTGGTCAATATTGGTGGGGATATGGTCGCGCGGGGGACGCCAACGGCAGCAGACGGGTGGCCGGTCAGCATTAACGATCCCTACAGCGATACACCGTTAGCATCTTTAGCGCTGACCGACACCGCCATCGTGACCAGCGGGGTGGATTTTCGCCGCTGGAAAACCCAGGATGGACACACCCACCATCACATTATTGATCCCCGAACCGGCGCTCCGGTACAAACCGATGTTTTAACCGTAACGGTAGTTCACCCGCAGGCAACAACTGCCGAAGCCTACGCTAAAGCAGTCATACTGCTCGGCGCGGAAGCGGGGCTGCACTGGCTGAACCACCAGTGGCACGCCGCTGGGGTGGTCGTGCGCCACGATGGCGCGGTTCTCTCAACTTCCAGGTTCGTTTTATTACTCAATGAAAGGATGCCCTCATGAAACGTTTGCTATTCCCCCTATTCTTCCTGATCTTGGTCACGGCCTTACCGGCTTTCGCCCAGGATAATGCCAATCTCATCACGCTGAACGATGCAACTCCGGCAATTGATGTGGTGATTACCCTGCCGCCCGACACTACCGGAACAATTGCGCTGGATTTCAGCGGCGCCGCAGTCCGGTTGACGGATGCCAACAAAAATGTCGTTTTTAAGGCGGCGGATTCCCGTTTGCATGGGCTGGAGCTGAATATCGCCCCCAATAGTAACGCTCATACGCTCACCGTCGAGCGCCTGCCGGGGCTGGCGGAGGCGGT
>DATALK010000120.1:0-12708 GCA_036261085.1 Phototrophicaceae bacterium
ACCGGGTGAAACTAAGCGCGTGATTACGCAGTTAGGGCAAGCGCCGAGTGTTGAAAGAGCGCTGCCGCAGATTCGCCAGTATTGGGACGAAACAGCGGTGGATCAGGCGTTTGCGGAATTACACGCCTTCTGGGAAAAATACCTGGATACTATCACGGTGCAGACACCAAACACCAGCCTGAACAGTATGCTGAACGTGCATAATGTGCGCCAGTGCCATACCACCAAGAACTGGTCGCGCTACCTGTCGCTGTACCAACTCGGTTTAGGGTCGCGCGGCATTGGCTACCGGGACAGTATGCAGGACATCATGGGCGTGGTGGCGCATATGCCGGACGAAGCCCGCGCGTTCCTCAAACAGATTTTGAGTGCCCAACTGCGCGCTGGTTACGCCAACCATATGTATTTCCCGCTGACGATGCAGGGCGCGATGGGCGAAGTGGAAGATATGCCGGAACGCCCGCAGTACTACAGCGACGATCATCTGTGGGGCGTGCTGGCGACCTGCGCCTACTTGAAAGAAACCGGCGATTTTGCCCTGCTGGATGAAATTGTGCCGTTTTACGACAAAGACCGCGCTACGGGGCAGGCGCTCGAATCCGGTACTGTATTGGAACATCTGGTGCGGGCGGTGGAGTTCACACGCGGCGATGTCGGCGCGCATGGCGTGCCGCTGGCCGGTTATGCCGACTGGAACGATACCGTGAACCTGCATCGCGGCGGCGAATCGCTGTTTACGGCCAATTTGTACGGCGTCGCGCTCAAGGAATTGATCGGGTTAGCTGAATATCGCGGCGATACGGCAATGGCCGAAAAATACGCCGCGTACTATGACGACATGAAAGCGCGGGTGAACGAGTGTGCCTGGGATGGTGAATGGTATGTGCGCTACTTCCTGCCGAACGGCGAACCACTTGGTTCACAGCAGAATCCGGCGGGCAAGATTTACACCAACGGTCAATCCTGGCCGGTGCTGTCCGGCTTTGCCACGCCGGAACGCGCCGAAATGGCACTGGAATCGGTACGGAAGTATCTCAATACGGCGCATGGGATTAAACTCAGCGCGCCGGGATATAACGGCTTTGATCCCACCGTTGGCGGCATCAGCACCTATCCGCCTGGAGCGAAAGAAAACGGCGGGATTTTCCTGCACGCGAATCCTTGGGTCATCATCGCGGAAACCAAAATGGGGCGGGGGGATCGGGCGTTTGAGTATTACAACCAGATCAATCCGGCGGCCAAAAATGACATCATTGATCTGTACGAATGTGAACCCTACTGCTACCCGCAGAACATCCTGGGCGACGATCACCCGCAGTTTGGGTTGGCGCGCAATGCGTGGTTGTCCGGCACGGCGTCATGGATGTATCAGTCGGGAACCCAATACATTCTGGGGGTGCGGGCCAGCTACAGCGGTTTAGAGCTTGATCCGTGTATTCCAGCGGCGTGGGAGCAGTTCACCATGCGGCGTAAGTACCGGGGCGCGCTGTATGTCATCACCGTGACCAATCCCAACCACGTCAACCAGGGCGTTAAGTCGGTGGTGGTGGACGGCAAGCCGATTACCGGGAATATTGTGCCGGTGTTTGCCGATGGCACGCATACGGTGGCCGTGACACTGGGGTAGTTTTTGCCGCGCGAGAATTTTTATCAGGCTGGTACGGGCACGATGTATCGTGTCCGTATTTGATTCCAGGGTCGGCTGAAAAATCATATCCTACCGGCTTCAAAGCATAACGTAAGCGTGCTGGTCGGCGTAATACACCTTAACCGGCGTTCCTGGCGGCGGGAGTTCTTGTTTACGTAAATCCTCGCGTTCGTGGCTTTGTTTGCCCCAGAGTACGCGGTCATCCGGCACACAAAAACGGTAGCGGACAGTAACAAAATAGCCTGATTTACGATGGCCTCTTATCTGAACAATTTCACCTTCGAGCAATAGACCATGCTTGAGTAGACGTTCGTAGCGACGTTTGTTAATAGGATGATAGATTATAGATAGGGTTAGCAGCACTGCTCCAGCATCACAAAAGAGCATAACCGGAATCGCAATAACCATCACCCCTATTTTTTCAGCGGTAGTTTGGGCTACTCGTTCATCGGTAACCACGACTTCAGGTGATATTGTGTCAAGATAACGCGCTTTGAGTTCCATTCCGATGGGGTAGTCACTACAATGCCCCTGTTTAGATTGAAGGGATGATCGGCTCGGGTAGGTTTTTCCAGCAATGGTATAGGTATAAGCTAATTCCGGGATGGCGACTTTGGGTCCTGATACCATCTCACAACTACCAACTGTTACCATCAAATCGTGACCACTTTGGTGGAACTGGTATTCGCGGAAGAGCCAATAGCCGATACCCAATGTCATCAATGCGCCCATAAATATATAAAAAAGAGCCAGCCCCCATAATTGCCAGGGTACGGGGTTGCCTATATAGCCGATAGTCTTAGCCTTGAAGGGTGTCATTTGGGATTGTGGTTGGAAGTTGTTGTAATATGGGTCGAGGATAAATGGCGTGGGCATAGTCTCGAGACTCGTTTCGGTTCAAGCCGATTTTAAAATACCATCTTCCCCAAAAAGGGTAAGTCCCAGGGGAGTAGCCTTCCCCTGGGACTCGCTGTACCGCCCATTTGCACACACCAACGACGTTTAAACCGGGTGTTCAGTCCTTAGCTCGTCGTGTTCTTCGATTAAACTACCGACCCATGTCAGCGGGTCAGGCAGGAATTGCACCTGCATCCGACGAAATCCGACGCTCGGTCTTTGATTTGGCGTTCGGCGGTGAATGCTGAAACTGGAGCAATAGCCTCAATCTGGGGTGGCCCTCACGCGGCCTCTTCCAATTGGGCTACCCCGCCAGGGATTATAGGTGGCGGGGACAGGATTCGAACCTGCACTGTGGTGCGTGATGGTTGCCGTCAACTTGAATTTAAGCCTCAGCTTGCACTCCATTGACCATTATAGGCCAATGGCCGCCGCCGGACAATTACGAGCCAAAGATATATTGAAAGACTTTGTCGCCGATTTTCTGATCCTGCACTTCGATGCCGTTGGCCTCCTCGCGGGCGAACTTCACGGCCTGCTGTAACTTTTCCACCCGTTCGGCCAGTTCGTTCACGCGCTTGGCCGGGAGCGCGCCGGAGAATTTGACCGTGCGCCAGTACCCAACCGCCACGTCTTCATAATAGACTTCCACCTGCGCCGGGTGGTGTTCGGTGGCTTCCGCCTTCACATGGTTGCGCGGGATTTTTTTGGTTTTGATCGTTTGCATGGGTTCGGTGGCCCAGCAGTCGGCGGAGGCATCAAACGCCCAGGTTTCGGCGGCGTCCAGCACCGGCAGTTTTTTGACAAAGGTGTGTAAATCCACCAACTGCTTTTCCAGGAACAGCAGATAGGTGACGGGAACCTGGGACAGCAGTACTTTGCCATCCACCACCACATCGGCTTTGGCTTTGTCGTTGGCCCAATCTTTGGTGGCGGTCACGTCAAACAGGCGGGTGAGGATGTCAACGGTTTTATGGATGACCTCTTCGGTCTTGATTTGTACTTTGGTGGCTTCGGGCGGAAGTTGTTCACCTTCCTCATCTTTGGGCCGATAAGTGCGCGCAATCCCGGCCAGCATCGCTGGTTTTTGTAATACCTGGTGGGCGTCGGTCAGTTCGCGCAGCGATTGGCTTTTAACACTTTTTTCAATGGCAATAATCTGGTTGAGCTTGGGCATTATTTTTCCCTTTTCCCTCGTGTGGCAGTTGTTTCTACAGGAATTGTACTCGTTTCCTGATTTTTGAGTGAGCGGTCCTTTGTATTTTATTTCCCAAATAAATTATTTTAAAGACTGGGGTTCACAACGGTTTAAATATAGCTATAATGGCCCACCTGCACAAACCAGATTGAAACTCGATCTGGCGTTCAGAACGGAATTTCTAGTATAATAGTCTGCTTCGTTGGCTGCTAGGAAAGGGCAGGTTATGGCTCAAAAAAGCGAATTTACGGTAGCAAATGCTTACACGTACAATCAGGCTGGCCCAATCCGGTGGATTATCTCGCATGTCTGGCGCTATAAGTTTTTCTTTATAGCGACCTGCTGTTTGTACCTGACAGCGTGGTTTTCCAATTCGTATTCGCGGATTTTGATTGGCGCGGCAGCGGAAGAAATTATGAATCCGACGGCTGCTGAAGGTCTGCTCAAAATCGGTCTGGCCGTGTTGTTTATCCTCTGCCTGGACAGTCTGGCTGCGTTGGGGGGTAGCCTCTCGGTAGAGACCATCGCCCAACGGCTTGAACGCGATGCCCGCGAGGAACTGTATATCAGTCTGCTGGGCAAGAGCCAGACCTTCCATGACCGCCAGCGGGTGGGTGACATCATGGCGCGCGCCACCGATGACATGAAACAGATGAATGGGATGATTAATCCTGGTGTCCTGTTTATTGCGGAAACGGTGTTAGGGCTGTCCGTGCCGCTCATCTGGTTGGCCTCGATTCGGGTGGAACTGCTGCTGATTCCCCTGGTCTTTATCGCGGTTTATATCGTAACGGTGCGCTCGTATTCCCGGCGGCTGAACCCGGTAGTCACGAACCAACGCGAAGCCTTTGGCGTGATGAACGCCGGGCTGGAAGAAACCATTTCTGGCATTGAAGTGGTGAAGGCCAGCGCCCAGGAAAAGTTTGAGCGCGGTAAGTTTTACAAAAACGCGCGGAAGTACCGCGATTATTTTGCCCAGCAGGGGCGTGTCGAAGCCGGTTATCTGCCGATGTTATTTTACGGCTTCGCGCTGGGGTTGGGTTTCCTGCACTGCATGATGCTGTACCAACAAAACCTGCTCACGATTCCGCAGATTATCGCGGCGATGGGTTTGCTCGGAACGCTGCGTTTCCCGATTTTTGTCTCAATCTTTTCGTTCTCGCTGGTTCAGTTGGGTATTGCCAGCGCTGACCGGGTGCTGCACATCATCAATGCCGAGGCGGAGTTAGATGAGAATGCTGCCGGTTACAATCAGCCGATTAAGGGCGAGATTGTTTTTGAGGATGTGAGTTTTGGCTACGAAGATGGCACGGTTTTGGAACATGTCTCGTTCCAGGTGAAACCGGGACAGACGATTGCCATTGTTGGGCAGACGGGTTCGGGTAAAAGTACGCTGACCGATCTGATTAACCGCACCTACGATGTGACCGGTGGGCGCATCCTGATTGATGGCGTGGATGTGCGCGATTGGAACCTGACGGCGCTGCGTTCCCAGATTTCCAAAATCGAGCAGGATGTGTTCCTGTTCTCACGCACGCTGGCGCAGAACATCGCGTTTGGCGCGCCAGAGGCGACACCAGAACAGATTGAACAGGCGGCCCGCGAAGCCCAGGCGCATAATTTCATTACGTCTTTTGCAGATGGCTACCAGACCGATGTGGGTGAACGCGGCGTTACACTGTCCGGCGGACAGCGCCAGCGCATTGCGTTAGCCCGGGCTTTCCTGAGTAATCCGCGAATCCTCGTTTTGGATGACTCGACCAGCGCGATTGACAGCGCCACCGAAGACGAAATTCAGAAGGCCATCCAGCGGGCGCAGCAAGGACGAACCACCCTGCTAATCACCCATCGTCTGTCGCAGATTCGATGGGCCGATCACATTCTGCTGCTGGAAGGTGGGCGTTTGTCGGCCAGTGGCACGCATGAAGAACTGCTGCACACCTCAGCCCAGTACCAGCGCATCTTTGCCCGCTATGACGTGGCCTTGCCGCCGGTTGAAGCGGAGCCACAGACGGCCTAAGTCTTGTTCTCTACGGGGTTGGGGCGGGTTTAGAGCCGCTTCGACAAACGGCAGCGTTATCAGTTTCGATTGATTGCCCGGTATAAAACATCCCCACCAGGAGGAATCTGCTCATGGGCTTTATTATGGATGGCCTGGACGCTGAGGCTTATGACCGTAAGTACAGCGACGGCACGCTCGTTAAACGCATTGTGGCCTATTTCCGTCCGCAGGCCCGCCGGATGCTGGCGGTTTCGGCGGCCATTTTGCTGACCTCGCTGGTGAATACCGGCCTGCCAGTATTTATCTCCAAAGGGTTGGATGAACTCCAAATCAATGCGACCCGCGAAATCCTGCTGACCCTGACGATTGGGGTGATTGTCTTAGGTTCGCTGGGGTGGGTTTTTAACGCCGTGCGCCAATGGCTCTCGGCGGCGGCCATCGGCAATGTCACCTTAAAACTGCGCGAAGATGCCTTTGACGCGGTTCTCAAACGGGATTTGTCGTTCTACGATAGTTATTCCTCCGGCAAAATTGTGAGCCGCGTCACCTCCGATACCCAGGCGTTTTCCCAGGTGGTCGCGCTGGCGACGGATTTGATGAGTCAAGTCCTGTTGGTAGTACTGCTGGTGGGGTATCTGTTCCTGGTCAATGTGCAGCTCACCTTGATTATGTTGACCCTGTCGCCGTTTATTGTGGCGACAGCGCTGGCGTTCCGGCGCATCGCGCGCGAAACCGTTACCCGATCACGCCGCATTAACGCGGTGGTCAGCTCCCATATTCAGGAAACCATCAGCGGCATCGGTATTGCGAAAGCCTTCCGGCAGGAACAGACCATTTATGACGAATTTCTGGATGTTAACGCCCAGTCGTACCACGTTAACCTGCGTACTGGCTATACTTTCAGCAGCATTTTTCCGATTTTAAATCTGCTGGCCGGGTTTGGGACGGCGGCACTGGTTTATTTTGGCGGTCAAAGCGCGCAAGCGGGCAATATGAGCGCCGGGGATTGGTATCTGTTCATTCAGGGATTGATGCTGTTCTGGTTCCCGCTGACGAGTATTGCCTCCTTCTGGAGTCAATTCCAATTGGGTTTGGCGGCGGGGGAGCGCGTTTTTGCGCTGATTGATGCGGAACCGAAAGTGGTGCAGACTGACCATGCAAAACTGCCGCAGATCAACGGTGAAATTCGGTTTGAGCAGGTGGACTTTCACTACAACGAAGATGAACCCGTGCTGGAAGACTTCTCGCTGACCATTCGCGCCGGGGAGACGTTGGCGTTGGTCGGGCATACCGGGTCGGGCAAGTCCAGCATTGGCAAGTTGATCGCGCGCTTTTACGAGTTCCAGGGTGGGCAAATCCTGATTGATGGTCAGGATATTCGGACGCTCGACCTGGGCGATTATCGCGCGCGGCTGGGCGTGGTCACGCAGTCGCCGTTCCTGTTCGACGGCACGGTGCTGGAAAATATCCGTTACGGCAGACCTGACGCCAGCGATGATGATGTGTGCCGCGCCGCGCAGATGGTCGGGCAGGGTGATTGGATCAGTGTGCTGCCGAATGGTCTGGAGACACCCGTTGGGGAACGCGGCAGCAGCCTCTCGATGGGGCAGCGGCAGTTGGTCTCATTAGCGCGCGTGCTGCTGCAAGACCCCTCCATCTTTATCCTGGATGAAGCCACTGCCAGCATTGATCCGCTGACCGAAACGCTGATTCAGGAAGGCTTGGACGTGGTGCTGCAACACCGGACTTCGATAGTGATCGCGCACCGGTTATCCACCGTGAAAAATGCGGATCGGATTATTGTACTGCGCGAAGGCGAGATTATTGAAGAAGGCGATCACGACTCGCTGCTGGCGCGCGGTGGTCATTACGCCGAACTATATAACACCTACTTCCGCCATCAAAGTTTGGAGTACATCGAAAACGCGCCGAAGTTGGTGGCGCTGTAGCCCAAAGTAAATAACCCACCATCGCAGGTAGGAAGGTGATACTCCCTACCCGCGATGGCGAGTGGTAAGTTAACAGCGTGGTGAACGTAGCGTTGCTCTGGCACTAGCGCCTTCCACTGTCCAGGCAAATCCCAACGGTACTCCCGTTACGCGGAAGGCGTTGTAGTGAATGCCGCGCGCCAGGTAAGTTGGTGGTTGAAAGGGAAGTGGCGTATCTGTAAATCGGCTTTTGACCTGATTGTATGGCCCGACAGGTATAATCCCATCAAAGCGGGTGCGGTTGTAATAGCCAAAGACGGCGGATAAGGTTCCGTTACGACCTGGAATGACACACTGGACAAAGGGGGCGACAAAATTCTCAAAAGGCGCGTTATACGTCCAGCACAGATCAAAATCAGCGCTGCGAACCACGCCCGTTGCATCATTTTCGCTGTAGCCATAGTCCGTCGAGGCAATCATAATGCCGTCGGTATAATCTGAATCAAACACCTCACTCCAGCCGACATTAAAGATTTTTAAAAAGTAAACGGTGTCAACACCCCCGAAACCGCTGCCACTTTCGCCCGTCCATTCAATATCTAAGCCCTGGGGATAATCATTCAGGATAACAGTGGTCGGTTCGGTCAGCAGCCGGAAGGGCGGATTTTGACCGCTGCCGTACTGCTTGATATAAAACTCATATTCATCAACCATGTTGGTAGCGATGCCAATCCGAATCCCATCTGGGCAGGCCCGAAAAATGCGGAAGTAAACCCGGCTGTCATCCCCGTCACCGGGAACGTAGAAACGCGCCCAACAAGCATCATCATCGCCATCGGCACACGCAGCGGCCTGGGTTCGTTGTGTCTGGACAACCAGGGTTGTCAGCAAGACGACAAATATGAATGCGAATCGTTTTAATCCCATCATAACCTCCATTAAAGCGCTTTCCTTGAAGTTCAGTCCTACGAAATATATTAAGGTCTGTGAACTTAAAATGTCACACTGGAGGTGGATGATTGATATCGTTTGTGGTTGTTGGGAAACTCACGGGGTGTTACGAGACTTATCCCCCCCCTGTCAGAATCAAGCGGACACCCAAAACAATTAGCAGTACCAATACCAGTTTTCGGAACAGCGCCGGGTTCAGACGTTTTTCGACGCGGAAGCCGACCAGCAGCCCCAGCGCGATGGCAGGCAGGGCAATGAGATAATTTTCGAGCGTCAGCAGCGTCACATTGCCAATCAGCGCGTGGGAACAGACGATCAGCAGGCTGTTCAGCACAAACATGCCCTGCAAGCTGCCTTTAAACTCCGTCGGCGACCAGCGGCTGAGATTGCCGTAGATGACCACTGGCGGCCCGCCGGTATTGTACGCCCCACTCAACAGACCGGAAATAAAACCAAAACCATAAGCCCAGATGGGATTGTGAATTTTCGGTAGATGCAAGTTCAGCAGGCCGTAAAGGCCATAACCAGCGGCGACGATGCCGAGAACGGTCATCACCAGTGTTTCATCCAGTGACCGCGTGACCAGCACCCCGATGGGGATGCCAATCGCTGAGGCCAGCGCCAGGCGGCTTACCGCCTTAAAATTCAGGTTGCGGCGGTGGCGAATCAGCATGATGATTTCGCCGGTCATCGAGGCCAGCGCCATCAACGGCGCGGCCATGCGAACGCCCAGCGCTGGAGTGAGCAGCGGCATGGCGACTAAGGCGTGCCCGAAACCGGACACACTCAGCGTAAAAAAGGCCAGGAAAAAGATGAGCGCCAGGAAAATTGGTGACATGTGGTCGAAGTTTAATCCCCATGATGCGGCCTGTCTATGATAGAACACCGGGATGAACCTACGGATATTGTGAGAGATTATTTCCCCGCGCCAAAAATCGCACTAATTTATGCTATAATGCCAAAGAACGAGATTGAGAGTGAGATGTGTATTGGTACTCGCCACCCATCATTCCCCGGTCACGATCATTGTTGACGCTGTGAATGGTCTCCTTTAACTCAGGCCCTTCATTCTAACTTTTGAGGCGATATGCAGTTTCAAGATTTGAAATTGATTGATCCTTTGCTGCGTGCGGTACACGCTGAAGGATATAACGAACCCACTCCGATTCAAGCCCAGGCGATCCCCCATGTTCTGAATGGGAAAGACCTGGTGGGCTGCGCGCAAACCGGCACCGGCAAGACCGCTGCGTTTGCGCTGCCGATTTTACAACGACTCATGGCCGCGCCGAGCCGCCAGCGCGGGATTCGCGTGCTGGTGCTGTCGCCCACGCGCGAATTGGCTTCCCAGATTGGTGAGAGTTTTTCGGTGTATGGCCGCCATACCGGCTTAAAAAATGCCGTCATTTTTGGTGGCGTCGGCCAGCAGCCGCAGATTGAGGCGGTGCGCCGGGGGCTGGATATTCTGGTAGCGACCCCAGGCCGCCTGCTGGACTTGATGAATCAGGGTTGGGTTCGCCTGGACACGGTTGAGATTTTTGTGCTGGATGAAGCGGATCGAATGCTGGATATGGGTTTTATCCATGATGTGCGGCGCGTCATCAGCGCCCTGCCGGTCAAACGCCAAACACTGCTGTTTTCCGCTACCATGCCGCCGGATATTCAAGACCTGGCCGCGCGCATTCTGATTAATCCGGTACGGGTCGAAGTGACCCCCCAGGCGACAACCGTCGAAAAAATCGAGCAGTCGGTGTTTTTTGTTGAGAAAAAAGACAAACGCGCGCTGCTGGAACACCTGCTCAACGATCAGGCCATCCGCCGGGTGCTGGTTTTTACCCGCACCAAACACGGCGCGAACAAAGTGGCCGAACAACTGGAACGTGTCCGCATCCAGGCGGAGGCGATCCACGGCAATAAATCGCAGACAGCGCGGGAACGGGCGCTGGCGAATTTTAAGTCCGGCAAAACGCGCGTGTTGGTGGCAACCGACATCGCTGCGCGTGGGCTGGATGTTGAAGATGTGACCCATGTCATCAACTATGACCTGCCCAACGAGCCAGAAAGTTATGTCCATCGTATTGGGCGCACGGCGCGGGCGGGGGCGTCTGGTATCGCTTATTCCTTCTGCGATGTGGACGAACGCGCCTATCTGCGCGATATTGAAAAACTCATCCGGCTGCGGGTGCCAGTAGTGACGGAACACCCCTTTGCGTCCCCCTTAGGGATGCCCTCGGTTGCGCCCTCACAATCGGAAAATCGCCGTCCGGTTTCACGTCCGTCTCCCGTTGAGGCCAGCAGTCGCCCCGCCAATGGTAGCAGCGGCAATGGTGAACCGCACCGCGAGGGGCCAGCCCGGCGGCGACGTTCGCGCCGCCGCCGTCCGGCAGGTGAGCGCCAGCCGAGCGCCGGGTAACATCAACTGCTTAAAAACAGCGGGACGACTGATCAGTCGTCCCGCTTGATTCAATATGATTGGGTATTGGTTGGTTGCGGTCTTTAATTTCCGGTTTGGTAGACAATCCGAAACGCCGGGTACTGTGCGGCAATGGCTTCAAATTCGGCAAGTGGAGCATCTTTATCTACAGGGACGTGGGGCCGCGCGCCAGGGGCACGCTGAAGGTAAAGTTTCAGAATCGGCGGCCGCTGCTCAACCGGTACTTCTTGCAGCTGAACCTCTTTACGGCGACCACTCACAATGAAGGCTTTGCCTTTGGCGGCGCGCACATTCAAGACCCATTGGGCTTCATTCCCCAGCATGGATACCAGATATTGTTCACCTTGATAGAGCGCGATGGCAACCGGTAGCCTGATAATCTGCCCGGATTTTCTGCCGATCACTTCCAGGGTTGCCAGGTAGTTCGGTGCGATGCCGGTAGCATGAACGGCGGCCCAGAACCCATTAAGAATTTGCGCCAGCCAGTTCGGATGGTTGCCACTGTACAGCCAGCGTTTGAAGTCACCCGATTTCATGTTTCCCATTGTTCGCCTCTATGATAATTGACTTTGTACTCTATTGTACGCAGAACCATCGGTATTGTTTTGAGGAGGTTGCCGGACGCGGCAATCTGTTCGGGGCGCACCCGGGCGCGCCCCGACTTAATCCTGATATTTTACGCGGCGACGGGTTTCGGCGTGGGTGACTTCAGGCGGCCAACGCTGCGCCAGCGGCCAAAGATAAACACGCCGATCAGGAAATAGAACACTGACAGCACCAGCGCGGCAAGGATGCGGAACGCTACCTGGCTCAACCCCGCGCCGCCGATCATCACCTGTTGCAGCGCCAACATACCATGTGTGGCCGGGATAAAATCAAACATCCCGATTTCATAACCCCCCAACCGAAACAGCGTCGTGGCTGGGGCCGGGAAAAACGCGCCGGACAGGAACACCTGAAGCATGGTGAAGGTGAAACCAATGTTAATGGCGTCGCTGTCATTGCTGGAAATGCAGGCGACAATCAGACCCATACCCACCGCGCCAAAACTGATGACCCAGCCAATCAGCACTCCCAGGAGCAGTGATCCCTGGTTGTGGAAACCAAGCGCGATAGCGGCCAGGAACATCACCACGACCTGAACGGCGGCGATGCCCATTTGCGCCAGGGCGATGCCGCTCATCAGTTCCCAACCGCGCAGTTGGCTGATTTGCAGGCGTTTGAGTGTTCCGGCGCGAACTTCCCGCGCCAGCATCATGGCCGTGTGCGGAATCAGCGACAGGATAGCGAAGATCACCATGCCGGGGGTATAGGCCTCAAATTCGGACGCGGCGGCTGGGTGAAGGTGATGTGGTGGAAATTCAACTGAATGGCAGCATGGGCGACCCCGTCACAGCGCAGGCCAGAGCGTGTGAGGCCCTGGCCGATATGGTTCCCAATATCATTCTCGATGCCGCCAATCACACCCTGCACCTTCGCGCGCTCAACGCCACCGGCAATCTGCCACTCATTGTCGAACGTTTGAACGCCATCGGTTTGCAACCGGGGATGTTGAGCGTGCGCGCCAATACGCTGGAAGATGTGTTTATCCAGCTCACCGGACGGAGGCTGCGCGAATGAAAACCTTACTCATCGCCCGTAAAAATCTGCTGG
>DATALK010000122.1:0-6017 GCA_036261085.1 Phototrophicaceae bacterium
CATGCGCGGGATGGTTATCCGGTGCATCCGGTGTTTGGCGCGAGCTGGCAGACTGCCGAAAACTTTTTGCGGAACTGCCCGAATGCGGAGGAATATCTGCCGGGAGGCCGTGCGCCGCAGGTGGGGCAAGTGGTGAAACTGCCGAGTCTGGCAAAGACGCTGCAAGCGGTAGCAGACGGCGGGCCGGAAGCCTTTTATACCGGGCCAATTGCCGAAGCGCTGGTGGCGACGCTGCAAGGACTCGGCGGGGTGATGACACTGGATGACTTAAAAAATCATACCTCCACCTGGGGCGACCCGATTGCGACAGAATATCGCGGTGTAGTTGTGTGTGAACACCCGCCGAATGGTCAGGGTTTGGCGGCACTACAAGCGATGAGTATTGCGGCGGGGTGGGATTTGGGCGCGCTGGCCTGGGATGCGCCCGAACGTCTGCATCTCATGGTCGAAGCCATGCGGCTGGCGTTTGCCGAAGCGCGCCAGTACATCACCGATCTGGACATCAATCCCGCGCCGGTCAGTGCTTTGCTGAACGCGGATTATGCGGCGCAGCGGCGGGCGTTGGTGTCACCTCAACGCGCCATGCAGCCGCCGTCTTACGGCTTGCCGTTTGGCGGTTCCAACACGGTTTATCTGAGTGTGGTGGATGGACAGGGGAATGCCTGCTCGTTTATCAACAGTCTGTATATGGGCTTTGGCTCCGGGATTGTCGCCAAAGGAACCGGCGTCTTTCTGCAAAATCGCGGCGCGTGTTTTGATCTGACGCCCGGCCATCCCAACTGTCTGGCGGGCGGCAAACGCCCATATCATACGATTATCCCCGGTATGGCGCTCAAAGATGGCGAACTATGGGCCAGTTTTGGCGTGATGGGCGGTTTTATGCAGCCGCAGGGCCATTTCCAGGTGATGAGCGCCATGCTCGACGATGATCTGAATCCGCAGGAAGCGCTGAACCGCCCGCGCTGGTGTTTGCTCGATGGGCGCGGCGACAGCGTGCTGGCGCTGGAGGAGGGGATTCCGGTAGCGACGATGGCGCGGTTGGCGGAACTCGGCCACACCGTGAAGCCCGTTTCGGGTCGGGGGCGCGGCGTGTTTGGCGATGGACAGATTATCCGGCGCGACCCGCAATCGGGTGTGCTGTTCGGCGGCAGCGACCCGCGCAAAGATGGCTTGACCGCCGCGTTTTAGCGATTGGCCTTTAGCTTTTCATCGTTCGGTTCTAAAATAGGCGGGGTAGTGAAGGTAGGTGATCTGTGCAGCAACCTTTAACACCCCGCCGCCGCCGAATCGTTGTGTGCCGGGGGCAGTACTGCAATATGGACGGACGAGCGGATAAACTGCTCAGACGTCTCGAAAAATTGGTAGATGAAATCAACGGCGACCAGTACCCGAAGCCGGTCAAGCTGGAAATTGCCAACTGCCTGAGCATGTGCGGCGCGGGGCCAAATCTGGTCGTGTATCCGCAGGACGAGATTTTTAACTACGTGACCGAAGACATGCTCGACCAGATTGTGAACGACTATGTGCGCGAACCGGAAGATCAGCCGCCCGGTTAGACAATGTAGGGCGTGCTGGCTCCGGTTTTTGTCATGCCCTGCGGGTCAATGGGGACATTGATACAGGCAGGTAAGCCGCTGGCAAAAGCGCGTTCCAGCGCCGGTTGAATAGCTTCGGCGCGGTCAACCTGTTCCCCATAACCGCCCATTGCCGCGACGATTAAATCATAGCGCGTGGGCGCCAGTCGCGTGGCAATCGCCCGATTTTCGCCCACCATCTGAATTTGCGGCGTGCGGATTTGACCCCAACCGGCGTCATTGCCGACAATAGCGACAATGGGCAGGTTAAACCGCACCGCCGTTTCAAACTCAAAGCCGTTTAAGCCAAATGAACCATCTCCGCTGATAATCAGCACTTTTTTATTGGGGAACAGATGTTTGGCGGCGATAGCAAACGGCGCACCCACACCCAGACAGCCCAGCGGCCCTGGATCAAGCCATTGGCCGGGCAGCGTCACATCAATGACTTTGGCGCAGGCGCTCACAATATCGCCGCCGTCACCAATCACAATCGTGTTTTCGTCAATCAAACGGTTCAGTTCAGCGCCAAAGCGAAAATGGTTCACCGGTACATCATCCAGCGTTTGCCACTTTTCTAACTCGGCGTTCTTCCGGTTTTCAATGGCCTGAATGGAGTGCAACCACTCGTCCCACCGCAGCCCTTGTAACCCCTCGGCCAGCGCTTCCAACACCAGTCGCGAGTCAGCCACCAGCGCGACATCGGCCTCGCGGTTGTGGTTCAATTCGGCGGCATCGTTTTCGATTTGAATCAGCTTGGCCGCTGGGTTCCAATCTTCGCGTCCGTATTTCAGCCGGAAATCCAGCGGCGTGCCGAGTAAAATCACTGCGTCGGCTTCCCGCAGCGCTTTGCTGCGCGCCGATTTAAAACAATGGGGATGGTTCATCGGCAGCGTGCCGCGTCCCGCGCCATTGGTGAACACCGGGATGCCGGTTTGTTCGGTGAGTTCGCGCAGCGCGGTGCTGGCTTTGTCCCAATACACCTGCGTTCCGGCGATAATCAGTGGTTTTTGCGCGCTGCGCAGGATGTCGAACAGCCGCGTAATGGCGCTCGGTTCAGGTTCAAGGGGCGCAATCGTAACTTTGGGCGGAAGCGTTGGCGCATCAATCGCGTTAAACAGCACATCAAACGGTAGTTCAACAAAGACCGGGCCGGGACGGCCACTCAGCGCGATTTGATACGCCTCAGCCAGTTGTTCGGGGATGCGTTCGGTGGCAGTGATGGCGAAACTGGCTTTGGTGATGTCCTTGAACAGGTCAATCTGCGGCATTTCTTGCAGCGCGCCCATACCTTTGGTTTGCAGCGGCGCGGCTCCGCCCAGCAACAACAGCGGGCTGCGCGCCTGATAAGCATTGGCAACGCCGGTCACCGCATCCGTGACGCCAGGGCCAGCCGTGACCACCGCCACACCGACGTTATGGGTCAGGCGCGCGTGGGCATCGGCGGCGTGGGCGGCGGCTTGTTCGTGGCGGAAGTCAAGCACCTGGATGTTGTTGTTTAAACAACCATCATAAATCGGCATGACATGACCGCCGCATAAGGTGTAAATAGTCGTGATTCCCTGCGCGGCCAATGACCGGGCGACCAGTTCTCCGCCAAGCGTAAACATGAATATTTCTCCCCAATAACGTTAAAACCTGTTCAGCCAGTGGTTAGCCGATTACGCTGCTTTTGCACAAACCGAGCGATCATTTCCAGCGCGGCCTGGGCTTCCGGCAAACCCGGCCAAGCTGGGAAACAATGCCACATTTCCGGCCAAACCTGGAGGTCAACTTCGACACCAACCGCTGCGGCTCTTTCAGCCATGCGCTGTGAATCGCTGAGTAACACTTCATGGTCGCCAACGTGAATTAGGAGGGGCGGCAGGCCGCATAGGTTGCCATCAATGGGTGACAACAGCGGATTACAAAGATCATGATTGCCAGCGTATAACTGCGTTGCATGTCTTAGTCCTGCTTCCGAAACCAACGGATCAAGCGCATCATGCGAGGTGAGGGTGTCGCCGCGCAATGCTAGATCAAGCCAGGGTGATAGCAGTACCACGCCACCCGGTAAAGGTTCCTCAGCCTGTTTTAGTGCCATGAGCAGCGACATGGCTAATCCGCCACCCGCCGAGTCGCCGCCGATGAAGATGTGTTCGCCGGTGTGGCCCTGACGCAGCAACCAACGCTAGGCTTTGAGACTGTCATCCAAGGCGCCGGGAAAGGGTGTTCTGGGGCGAGGCGATAATCTAACACGAGAACGGGAAGCGCCACAGCAGCCGATAACCGTGCGGCCAATTCGCGGTGAGTGATGCAGGAACCCGTCGAAAATCCGCCGCCATGCAGCCACAGCATAACGGTTTCCTGGGTTGCGCCTTTGGCATAAATGCGCTCACCGGGAACGCCGTCGGCCACAAATGGCTCAATGACGGTATCCGCCGGAAGGGGCGCTTGCGAAGCTGCCATTTCCCATTCGCGCCGCTGAACCTCAATCGGTATTTCAGATGATGTGGCTATTTTCACCATCGCCGCGCGGATGCGCTGGCCTTCGGGACTGGGAAAGTTTAATTGAGGCATACTTATTTTGTACTCCTGAGCAGGCGGCAGGCACTTTCAGTTAACATCGCTACGCCAACCGGCAAGGCTGCTTCGTCAATATCAAAAATCGGGCTGTGATGCGGGCGGTTCACCGTATCCAGTTGCGCGCCCAGGTTAAACATCGCCCCTGGCGCTTTTTGCAGCATGTAACTGAAATCTTCCGCCCCCATGCCGGTTTCTTCGATAAAAAGATAATCTTTACCCAGTATATCGTTCATGACCCCTTCGATCACATCCGAGACCCCGGGATCGTTATACATGGCGGGGTAGCCTTTGCGGATGTTGAGGGTGTAATCGCCGCCGAGGGTCTTGGCAAGGCTAAAAGCACGATCCAGTTCGCGCCATAACTGCTGGCGGGTGTCCTCGTCAAAGCTGCGAATGGTTCCGGTGAGTTTAACTTCGTTCGGAATCACATTGTTGGCGTCGCCACCATGCACCGAGCCAATCGAAATGACGGCGCCCCGTACCGGATTAATCCGCCGCGCGCGAATGCCGTTAACCGCATTGATGACCTGCGCCAGAATAAAAACAGGGTCTATACCAAACTGGGGATAGGCTCCGTGACACCCTTCACCGATGATGCTGGCCTCAAATGAATCCACTGCCGCTGACGCATAACCGCCGCCGACCCGGATTTTGCCCGACGGAACGCCGCTGGCAACATGCAGGGCGATGACCTTATCCACCCCCTCCATAATACCTTCTTCAACCATGCGCATCGCGCCGCTTTTACCCTCGGTGTCTTCATCTTCTTCACTCGGTTGGAAGAAAAAGCGGATTTCTCCGGCAGGGCGGTCTGGCATTTCGCTCAATAATTTGGCCGTTCCCAGCAGAATGGCCGTATGGGCATCGTGGCCGCAGGCGTGCATGACGCCGGGGGTCTGGGAGCAGTAGGGAACGTTATTGGCTTCCTGAATGGGGAGCGCGTCCATATCGGCGCGAATGCCAACGACGGGCTGGCCTTCCCCCAGGCGCGCGACGACGCCGGTTTTCCCAATACCCATTTCAACCTCCAGGCCCAAGTCCCGCAGGACTTCGGTCACCAGGCGGGCGGTGCGGAATTCCTGGAAACCGAGTTCGGGGTGCATGTGAATGTCTCGCCGCCACGCGACCACCTGCTCCTGTAAATTTTGGGCCTGTTCCATGACTGACTTCGATGACATCTTGGTTCCTTCACCGTGCTTGTGCTAAGTGCTCAGAGTATAACCAAATTTGGGGTCATTGGGTCGCTTTGGGGTTAAGAAGGGGTTAAAAAAGCATGGCCTCCCCCAGTTAATGGGGTATGATTGTTAATGGAGCTGTGTTATGGTATTCGCTAAGATGAGCTATCAGGGAGTGTCCCGTTGTGAGTGAGACAAACCCAACAAGCAGTTTCAGCATTACCCGGTCGCTGCACATTCACGGTTGGGAACATCTCGATCCCATTTTATTGGCGGCGCTGGCAACCGAGTCGCCGCTGCTCCTGGTTGGCCCGCACGGTACGGCCAAATCGCTGCTGATCGAACGCATGGCCGGCGCGCTGGCTTTGTCTATGCGTCATTATAATGCCTCGTTACTGAACTATGATGATCTGGTCGGTATTCCCGTACCGGAAGAAGATAATAACAGCCTCCGTTTTATTACCACGCCCGGTTCCATCTGGGATGCCGAATTTGTCTTTTTTGATGAAATCTCCCGCTGTCGCCCCGATTTGCAGAATAAAATGTTTCCGATCATTCACGAACGGCGCGTGGCCGGTATTCAACTGCAAAAACTGCGCCACCGGTGGGCGGCGATGAACCCGCCCGCGCCGGAAGAACCCGGCCCGAATAATGCTGAACAGCCGGCTATTTATTACCTCGGTTCAGAACCGCTGGACCCGGC
>DATALK010000133.1:0-5393 GCA_036261085.1 Phototrophicaceae bacterium
TGTGCTAGTTCTTCGAGTTCTGAGATTCGCTTTACCAAATAGTTGGACACATTATATGGTGTGCTATTATCAATAACCACAGTACTCGGCGCAGTATTGACTACACTTGCATTATTTTTAACATTATTTCCTAAAGAAATTGTTTGATATTGTGATGATGGAGCGCTTTGGGTCTTATCACTATTAGCTTGAGCAAAGAGTGATGCAACCTGTGCGACAGCCGATATAACCGTAACAACGGCAGCAAGTACAATAAAAACCCATTGAACGTTTTGTGCATCTTTCGGTTCAAATAGACTATTCACTAATATCGAAATAATAGCAGTAATAACCCAAAATACAGTTACTATTAGGATGGCTTTGAGAACTGATTTTTTTATCATTATGATCAATTCAATGGTTGAGTATACCTAAATACTAATTATATCATCAAACAGAAGTCCCTATTTGCTTAATTCACCAACAAAAAAGAACCGCCCTAACAGCGGTTCTTTCCTAATCTCCGGTCAAATTGTCAGCGTGTAACACTACCGCTTCACGAAAATCTTAATTTCGCTTTCGGCCAGGGTATCGCGCAGGACGCCGTTCTGCACGGTGTTATCGTAGTTAAACACATATTCGTGCCAGGAGCCATCTTCCAGCCCGACATTTTCCAGCACAAATTCCCCGGCGTACTGGTGGCGCAAATTTGCCACGACGACCACCACCCCACCGGCGTCATCCCAGCGTTTATACGCCAGCAGTCCCCGGTTGTCGTCGCGTAGAATCACCTCAAAGGTGTCGTTTTGCAGCGCGGACGTGGTGCGTTTGAGTTTAATCAGGCCCTGATAGAAATGCAGAAGGCCGCTGTTGGTGTCGTTTTGCAGCAGCGCCCAATCAAGCGGCTGGTACTCCATCGTGCGCGGTGCGCTTTCGCCAAACTCCTCGCCCATCCAGAACATCGGCACGCCGGGAGCGGTTAGCAGCAGGCCCGCGCCGAGTTTATTCCGGCGGAAGGCCGATTCGTCGTAAAAGCCACCCGCGTTGCTAATCTGCCACAGGAGCCGATTTTCGTCATGGCTGTTCAGATAGTTCACCACATTAAACGTGCCGCTGAACCCATCCCGGCGCGGATCCAACACATTGATGATGGCTTCCAGGTTAAACGGTTCGCGGCCTTCGGTGGGCGCGCCAACGGTAGTACAGATCAGCTGCCGGTAAAAGTGTTCGTGCCAGGCGGCGTCCAATGGGCCATCCGGCCCCGCGATGCCGGGGTCTTGCGGGATACATTCCGCGATGGTGTAAAACGGCTTGATGTCGCCGATTTTCTGGTAAATGTTCTGCTGCACCCAGGTCAGGAAATCGCGGTTCAGCACCAGCGCGGCATCAAAACGAATGCCGTCAATGTGAAAGTGATCCAGCCAATATTCGATAGCATCCCAGGCATATTGGCGCGCGGGCCACACGTCCAGATTCGCGTCGTGGTGGGTGTAATTCAGCTTCGGCCCCCAGCGCAGGTGCGGCGCATCGGGATTGTCTTTGTAGTACCAATATTCGTAGTTGATTTTGGTCAGCGGCGTTTCCAGATCGCTGTGGTTAAACACCATATCCAGAATGACGCGAATACCCCGCCCGTGTAATTCATCAATCAACTGCGCCAGTTCGTCCGGCGAGCCGTAAGCGCGTTCGATGGCAAACAGGCTGCGCCACACGTAGCCCCAGGATTGCTCGCCGGGGAATTCCTTCACCGGCATTAACTCCACCGCCCCAACGCCCAAATCGGCCAGATAGTCCAGCTTATCCAGCACATCCCCAAACCGCCCCTTCGATTTTGGCCCGCCTTGCGGCCCATCACCGGGGCCGCCGGTAAAATCGCCAACGTGCAGCTCATAAATCACCAGCTCTTTGTTGGCCGGGAGCGGCTGTTTATCGTGCCGCCATTGATACGTGGTCACAACCGGCTGCCCCTGCTGAATGATGATGCAGCTATTTTCAAACTGGTCGCCGCTCAGGTGGGTCGCATAGGGATCAAACACGTCTACGGTTTCATCCAGCGAAAAATAACTTTTGGACTTCACCCGGAATTTGTATTGGTATTCGCCATCCCCCAGCGGCACGCTCACTTTCCAGAACCCCTTTTTATCTTTTTTCATGGGGATGGGTTCCCAACTATTCCAATCGCCAATCAGGGAAACGCTGTCGTTGTAGGGCGCAAATAACTTAAACTCAATACCTTTGCTTGCTGGCATATCTGCTGTCCTCATGTGAGTTTTTATCTGATCGTACTGGTCACAATTCGCCCGATTCAACCAAGCAGCATAAGCCCCAGACAATCAGAGATATGATAACGATGTGTTAGAGAAGTCTATATCAGCGCAAAGGGGCAATTTCCAATTCCAGATGGCGACTGGCATGGGTCGTAAGCATCTCAGGGCCGATTTCGGTATCATCTTCTTTTAAACAGATAGTGGAGGTTATGGACTGATGATCGGCAAAATATGTCTGGTGACGGGCGCGACGGATGGCATTGGCAAAGTGATGGTGCGAGAGTTGGCGCAGGCCGGGGCCACCGTGATCGGCGTTGGGCGCAGTCCGGCGAAAATTCAAGCGGTTCTGGATGAAGTTGACCCCGCACCCGGTTCACTGGAGTTTCTCACCGCTGACCTGTCAGCGCAGGCGGAAGTGCGCCGGTTGGCCGCGGAATTCAAGCGCAAATATCAAAAGCTGCATGTGCTGATTAATAATGCTGGCGCGTTATTCACCAGCTACCGTGAAAGCGCAGACGGTATCGAACTCACTTTCGCGCTCAATCACCTGGCCTATTTTCTGCTGACGAACCTCCTGATCGATTCGCTCAAAGCCAGCACCCCCGCGCGCATCATTAATGTCGCCTCGGATGCTCACGAGGGTGGCAGCCTCAATTTTGATGATCTGGGCCTCAAACAGCAGTACAGCGGGTGGAGCGCTTATAATGCGTCCAAGCTGGCAAACATTCTGTTCACTTATGAACTGGCGGGGCGATTAGCGGGAACTGGGATAACCGTCAACGCCATGCACCCCGGCTTTGTCCATACCAATTTTTCGGACGCCGCCGGATTAAATATGCGCGGGCCATTAACGCCGGAAGAAGGCGCGGATACCGCCGTGTGGCTGGCAACCGCCGCCGAACTGGACAGTGTGACCGGCAAATATTTTGTCAGCCGCCAGGATACACGCTCCGCGGAAATTTCTTATGATATGGAAATCGCCCAACGCTTATGGGATGTCAGCGCGGCGATGGTGGGTTTATAAGGATTAAAACAAGGCCGTAGTGATGGGTATTGTGGCTACGGCCTTGCCAGATGTCGAAACATGGTTTGAACGTTAATTTACAAACCGGTACTTAAATAGCACCCACATCGCAATCGGGCCGTCCGTCCAACTGATCTTTTTGCCTTCGTCCCACTCGCGCCCATTGTACGAAATCGGCACTTCGTAGATGCGAATGCCCTGTTTCAGCACCTTTGCCGTGACTTCCGGTTCAAAGTCAAAGCGCTTGGAGTGAATTTTCATGCCCCGAACCACGTCCGCCCGGAACACCTTATAACAGGTTTCCATATCGCTGAGGATGGCATTGTACAGAATATTGGTGGTCAGGGTGAGGATGCGGTTAGCGACCATATTCCAGAAGTTCATGGCCTTGCGGGGGCCGCCCAGGAAGCGCGAACCGTAAACAACCGTAGCGATGCCTTCTTCAATCGGTTTTAACAGGGCGGGATATTCACGCGGATCATATTCAAAATCCGCATCCTGAATCAAAAATACGTCACTGGAAGCGGCCCCAAAACCCGTCACCACCGCCGCGCCTTTGCCCTGATTCTGCTGGTGATACAGGATGCGCACGTTCGAACGATTTTCTGCTTCCAGCCGCCGCAGAATATCGCGCGTACCATCCGTCGAGCCATCATCCACAATCACAATTTCATTGGCGATCCCCACCGCTTCGACCCGATTCAGAACTTCCTCAATCGTGTGAACTTCGTTATAACAGGGGATAATAACGCTCAGGGTCAATCGGCGCTGATTGACTTGCTGCGTAAACTCTTGTAAATAGGTTTGCATGGTCGCCATTTTGCACCTCAAATCCAATCCAACCGTGTGTCCGGCCTCAACATAAAATAGTCGCATCACACGCGCCTAACACGAAAGTATCCATTGTACCATCGTCGGGCGGCGATAAACACGCTATAGTTGGCCTTGTTTTCAGCTAACGTCTATAATACTTCTTTGAACTGATTGTTAAAATACCATCCAGTCCACCCCTCATCAGGAGGCGAGGTGTATGTCAAAATCTGCTCTTATCGGTCTAATTTTTGCAATTGCTTTGCTCGTGCTGGTTATGGGCGCGGTCCAGGCGCAGGAGTACGGCACAAACTGGTCGGCGACCTTCTTTCCTTCAGCCAATCTGACCGGCACCGCCGTCACGCTTACGATTCCCGGCGGGCTGAACTTTAGCTGGGGGGCGGGCGTGCCGATTGTCAACAGCGTGGCCGTACCGGGCATCGGCCAGGACAATTTTTCCGCGCGGTTTACTTCCACCCAAACGTTTGCCGCCGGTAATTACACGTTTACGCTGACGTCAGATGATGGCGCGCGCGTCTATATTGACGGCCAGATCGCGCTGGATAAATTTATCCCCCGGTCTCAGACCACCGATACTTTTACCCGCGCCATGACGGCTGGCCCCCATAACATCACGGTGGAATATTTCGAGCAAATTGACCAGGCAATGATTCAATTCCAGTGGGTCTTTGGCGGTGTCGTTCCAACCGCTGGCCCCAGTCCGACCCCTGGCCCAACGGCAACCCCCGCCCCCACCGGCCTGCCGCCGATTCCGGGTGGCGCGATTACGGCAACAGTCATTCGCGCGCCAATCCTGAATGTGCGTGCCGCCCCGTCCGTCTACTCGGATCGCATTGGGCGCGTCATACGGGGTCAAACCTATCAGGTCATTGGCCGCGACGGTAATGCGCGCTGGTTCCTGCTCCAACTCAGTGATCGCCAGGGCTGGGCGCTGGGTTATTATCTATACATCCCGCAAAACGAATTTAACGCGCCCGTTGTCAGCAATTGGGCCTTGACCGGCAACCCGGTAGCTAACTCCCCCAGCGGCGTGGTAGCGATGTCGTACTCCACGCTCAAGCTGCGCGCTCAACCCACCATTTATTCCGCGCAAATCGGGCGGATCACCTGGGGTGGCACGGTGGGCGTCGTCGCCCGCACGGTCAGCGGAGAATGGTGGCAGGTCGTCTGGAAAGGCACGACGGGTTGGGTGTGGTCATCCTACCTGCGCGTGGTTGAAGGCAACCTGGACACCGTGCCAGTGGTACAGCCGTAAAACAACTGGGGCGGGGCGCTTCACGGAGCGCCCCGGT
>DATALK010000134.1:0-2409 GCA_036261085.1 Phototrophicaceae bacterium
CGCACGGCGGCAATCTGTTTCGTCAGCGCTGTAAAATGCTGGTGGCCGAGCAGCGCTTTCGGACGCGGGACGGGAAAATGCAGCACCACATAAGCCGCCTGCACCGTCTGTAACTTGAGCAGTTGGAACGGGTTGCCCACGTAGCTAAAGCGCATCTCACCCGGTCTGTCGCCCGTTTCAATCCGTTCGATGCGTTCGTCAAACCGGCGGCGCAGTTCGCTAAACGCGATGCGCTCCAAGCCTTCGGAAACTTCCACCTCATAAATACTTTCCTGAAGCGCCGACGGTTCCAGCGGTTTGGAGACCGGTGGTTTGACGGGCGGCTCAGGTGGCGGCGCGGGGCGGCGCGACACGACGGTTCGGTGTTTAGCCTGGTTTTGGGACTGAGGGCGACGCGGCGGACGAGGCATAAGGCTTGTCTACTTTCACATTCAGGGTCATATCCGGTAGACCTAAGATTAACGCAAAGCCGCGCGGAAACCTAGAGTCGGGATAGTGAGGGGAAACGATGGGAAATATTGCGACAAGGGGTTTAAACCCCTTATCGCTGCGGATATTCCCATTTCTAAAATTGGAGGATGGACGATACACAGCAGTGCAGCACGGCGCTGCTGGTTTACCTGGAACCCTTAGCGGCTCATCTTTTCCATGATGGCGGCCATCTCACCTGTCGCCCGTTTTTCCTTAAGGATATTCACGGCGGCCATCTGCGCGCTGGAGGTCGGGTCAAAGTCGGCGGCGACATGCCCATCCACCAGGCTAATCAGCCGTTCCATCTGCGAAGCCACATTGGGGTCATGGGTCACGATGATGACGGTAGTCTTCATCTGATTGCGAATATCATGCAGCGCTTGCAGCACAATTTCGCTGGACGACGAATCGAGGTTGCCAGTAGGTTCGTCAGCCAGCAGTAATGGCGGTTCGTTTGCCAGCGCACGGGCAATGGCGACGCGCTGCTGCTGTCCGCCGGAAAGCTGCGCGGGCCGATGGTGCAACCGGTCTCCCATGCCAAACATGGTCAGCAGTTCTTTGGCGCGTTTGTTGGGATCAAATTTGCGTTTGCTGGCAAATTGAATCGGCAGCGCCACATTTTCCAGCGCGGTCAGCGTCGGGATGAGGTTAAACGCCTGGAACACAAAACCGATTTTTTCATTCCGAATCCGGGTCAGGCGGTGTTCATTCATTTTCGTAATGTCCACACCGTCAATAAAGACCTGGCCGGAGGTGGGCGTATCCAGCCCGCCAATAATACCAAGCAGCGTAGATTTGCCGCTGCCGGACGGGCCAATAATGCCCAGCATCTCACCTCGCTGAACCGTCAGCGTGACCCCGCGCAAAGCCTGCACCGTCACTTCGCCAACTTTCAGTTCTTTGGTGACGGCTTCCGTGCGCAGCACATAATGGTTGTTAGTAGCCATGTGTTTTCATTTCCTGGTTTTTGTTCACCAACAGTATATACGCAATCCCTGCCGAATGGTTGCACTGACATGATACTAATTTTTCGACGCAACCCGATAGGCGGGAACCCCGGTTTTCACCCGCCGGGTTCCCCGCCCCTCAACCAGTTGGCGTCTGGTCAGGCGGGCGCGGACGTGTTAAGCTGTAGATAATAGAAGTTCGCCAACGAACATTTGAACCATTTGGGAAACTGCGGCATATTTAGAGTAGTAACTTTACACGCAGGATAAAAACATGGGCAGACAGAGCCGCTGGCTCATTTTGGGAATCGTCATGCTGGTGCTGGCCGGAGCCATAACACCGGTCTACGGGCAGGCCATCCATCTAACGGTGCAGGCTGGCTATGACGGCCTGTTCCGGGAAAATCAATGGCTGCCCGTTTACATTCAAGCCAGCAACGATGGCCCCGCCGTTGAAGGACGGCTCCTGGTCCGCCCGGAAACCTCCGGCAATGGGCTTGCCAACACCTACAGTCTGCCGATCAGCCTGCCGGAAGGCGCCCGCAAAGGCGCGGTCTTATATATTGCCGCCCGCAGTTTTGCCAACCAGCTGCGTATTGAATTAATGACCCATGATGGTGTCGTGGTCGCATCCCAAAACGCCAGCCTGCGGGTCATTCAGCCGCAAGATCAACTGTCGGTCCTCATCAGCGGCGCTACCGCTGGCGCGATTGACTGGAGCGGTGTGCGCACGGGCGGCTACAACGCCTTTCAAGCCAACTGGCGGTTGGAGAATCTGCCGGAACAACCCGCCGCCCTGACAGCCGTAGATCGCCTTATCTTTAACGATGTAGATACCGGCACGCTCAGCACCGGGCAGCGGCAGGCGGTGGCGGATTGGGTCGCGCAGGGGGGACATTTAGTGGTCACGGGCGGCACCGGCTGGCAGGCAACGGCTGCCGGTTTAACCGATTTGCTGCCGCTGCTGCCGAATAACAGCGCTACCGTTCCT
>DATALK010000135.1:0-2754 GCA_036261085.1 Phototrophicaceae bacterium
ACCATACTGTTCATCAAGAAGCGGACGAGTCGCCACCATCCCTTTTTGGGTTTTTAAAAACTCGATCAACTGCTCCCGCAGCGGCACTAAATCGCGCTGGTGCAGCACTTCTTCAACCGAAGCCGCGCCCAACCGTAATGGGTCATACACCAGATACCGAATTTGTTTTAAGACCCCGCTGCCGAGCAGATTTTCCAACAAAGCAGCCTCTTCCGGCACAGCATAGACCTGCTGTTTATCGGCATACCCAACCGGCTGCAACCGACTTATCAGGAGTCGTCCGGCTGCCGACTGCTGTTGTTCCCGCGCACCAATCTGCTCCAGAATAGGCGCGTCCATAAAAGTTTCATCAGGCCGCAGGCGGGGCATTTGGGGCCGACACCAGGGCTTTAGCTGAAGCATCTGGTCAGCGGTTAGGCGCACGGTGTCATAAAACACGTTGTTGGTGTAACCAAATAAGCCGCTGGCAACCGCCTGGGTTAGCTGTTTCATCGCTTTGCTGTTGACCCGGTAACGCTCGGCCAATTTCGATTTAGGGATAAAGCCTTCCGGGATGCGGATCAGGATACCCAGGAGCAACTGCGGGGTAAGTCGGGACTGGGGCATTATATTCTCATTCCTATTCATAATTACGACCTATTTATACGATGCTCCCCGCGCGTTTGCAATATTTGTCGTTAATGACCGCTCCTTTCCTCAATTCACTTTAAATGGTGTCTATTAAAATTGTAATAAACCAGCGCAGCGGTGGCATTTCACCTACCCCTGGTGAGCGCTAAACATCTCCCTATGACCTTCCAATGAGAAACTAATGCGCCGCTTTCTACACTAACAGCATCATTATGTAGGCCAGGTAGCAAACGTGCAGATTCACAAAAAAATTTTGGTTAAGCCGCCCACAGTTTCAACCATTGGCAATCCTGCTTCCTGGTGGCTTCCGGCGCGAATCGATCAACCGGAACTGTTGGATTTAGGTCAAGGCTCACCCGGTGAAATACAAACCAGTCTGGCTGACCTGGGCCGCATCAACCGTTACCTGGGCGGCATCGAGGCCGTCACCCGCCATCTTTACCCGCGTATCCGCACCCACACTGGCAACGTCTCGATAGCCGACATTGGCACGGGCGCAGCCGATCTTCCGCAAAATATCGCGCAATGGGCAAAACGGCAGCCCCACCGACCTCACCTGATTGGCGTGGATTTATCCGCCCACCATCTGGCCGTTGCCCGGTCACACACGCAAAACTTCGCTCAGATCAATTTTGTTCAGGCCGATGCTAGAGAACTTCCCTTTCAGCGCAACAGTGTAGATTATGTAATTTCGTCTCTGTTTATCCATCATCTGACGCCCGAACAGGTGGTTGCACTGCTGCGCCAGTTATTTACCATAGCGCGCTGTGGCCTCATCATCAGCGACCTGGTACGGGGATGCCTGCCGCTATGGGCCTTTAAGCTCGGCCAACCAATTTTTGCCCACAGCCCCATCACCCGCTACGACGGGGCCGTTTCGATTAGGCGCGCTTATACCCCGGAAGAATTCCTGGCGCTGGCGCAAGCCGCCGGATTAGCGCCAGTGCGTGTTTACCGGCATTGGGCATGGCGCATGACACTGGTGGTAGACAAATGACCGACTTCGATGTTGCTATCATTGGCGGCGGTTTGGCCGGGGGCAGCACCGCGATTCGTCTGGCGCAAGCGGGTTGGCGAGTCGGGCTGTTTGAAGCCAAATCTTACCCGCGCCATAAAGTCTGCGGCGAATTTCTGTCACCCGAATGTGACGATTTGCTTGGCGAACTAGGTGTCAATTCTCAAATACAAGCGCTTAAGCCAGCGATCATAGACCGTATTCGCATTACCGCCCCCAATGAAACCACCTGGCAGGCCCATCTACCCAGAGCCGGTTCCGGTCTCAGCCGATACGTTCTGGATGCCATGCTGGCAGAACAGGCCGCCGTCCTCGGTGTGGCGGTGTACCCACTTACCACCGTAACGGATTTTCATGGCAACCTGGACGCTACTTTTTTGTCTCACCACCCGATCCAGCAACGGCAACAGCACCGTATCGGCCCGACTGGTACTGGCCGCACACGGCAAACACAGCCCGCTTGACCGCATGTTAAACCGTTCCCGCTTCCCTCAATCACCCGTGTTTGTCGGTCTAAAAGCTCACTTTCAGGGGCCATCGTTGTCCCAACACATCGAACTTCATGCCTTTACCGGCGGCTACTGCGGCCTTTCCGAAATTGAAAACAACCGCACCAATGCCTGCCTGATTGTGCGGCAGGACGTGTTTCAACAAATCACCGCTCAGGCAACCACACCGATTGACACTTTTATTCAGTGGATGCAACATCAGAATCCGGCTCTGAGTGCCTGGTTCGCCCATGCCACTCCTGTTAGCGATCACTGGCACAGCATCAGCGGGGTTTCCTTTATCCGCAAACCCGTAATCGAAAACGATGCCCTGATGGTCGGTGACTCCGCTGGCATGATTCCCCCATTAACCGGCAACGGCATGGCAATGGCCCTGGAGGCCGGGAAAATGGCCGCATTCCTTGCTAATCATTTCCTTGCTGGACACCTGACTGCCGCTGACCTAAAACAGCAGTACCGCCAGCAGTGGCGGCAGCAGTTTCAAACCCGTCTTTTGCTGGGACAGTTTTTGCAGCGATTTGCCCTACAGCCACACCTACTTTCACCCGGTTTACATCTGTTCAATGCCATGCCGAAACCGTTCATCGTGCATACCCCCCA
>DATALK010000136.1:0-4883 GCA_036261085.1 Phototrophicaceae bacterium
TTTGACGGCGGCGCAACGGACGAGGCCGTGACGACTTATTTCAGCGGCGATAATCTGAAGGCACTGCTGGCAAATTACGAACCCTGGCGGCAGAGCGAAACCTGTACCATTGATGATGTCACCATTTATGAATTTGTGAGCAAAGTCGGCCAGGAGCGGCGGCTGCTGCGTTATTGGGTGAAGACGATCACCCCAACCCGCGTGTTGGCCGTGAACGCCGCTGTCGCGGAGTCGCAAATCGAACTGCTGGACGAGTACGCCGAGCGGTTGTTCCCCGGCGCGGCCTCCTGCGCCCAGGCGAAATGAAACACGAGTACGATTACAACGGCCAGCCGGTCAGTCTGGAACTCCACCGGCTGCTGGATGGTCGTTACACGGCCGTCATTGGGGAACGGACACTGGCCGTTGATGCCCAGCCGCTCCCCAATGGCGGTTGGTTGCTGACCCTGGATGGGCAGCAGGTGGTTGTCCACGCGGCAACGGCGGGCAGTGAACGTTATGTGGCGGTTAACGGCCAGCACTACACGCTGACACTGCCGGAAAAAACCGGTTCACGGCGACAACGTGCCGCCGGAACGGGCGACCTCACCGCGCCGATGCCGGGGCAGATTGTAGATGTATTGGTGCAGGTCGGTGATAGGGTCGAACGCGGTCAAACGCTGCTCATCCTGGAAGCCATGAAAATGGAAATTCGCGTGACCGCGCCCGGAACTGGTCGGGTCAAGCAGCTTCGCGTCCAGCGGGGTGATGTGGTCGAACGCGGCCAACTGCTGGCCGAAATCGAAGCCGAAATATAATCCGACAATCATCCGCCTATGGTTACTTTTAATTATTAGGCCGTCATTTGCATTTATAATAGTTTTATTGAAGATGATAGCGGGGGTAAAATGATAAAAATACTGAGTCTGCTAGTAACACTTAGCCTGATTTCCCTGGGAAGTATTCCTCTCCTAGCGCAACAACCCGATATTCAGACCTTCACTACCGAAGACGGGTCTTTCAGTTTCGAGTATCCTGTTGGCTGGTTCGTTGAAGTGGTCAATGCCGAGTACGGCCCGATTCCTCATCTTTCAGTTGACAATCTGCCGCGCGAAGAACGTTACGAATCTCCAGAAGGCATCAATCTTCAAATCTCATTGCCTAGAAAATCCTATGACTTTGTTTTTACCAGCGGGACAACCCCCAAAGAGATGGTCGCTCAATCTATTTGGGGCAGTACTCAACCGGCAGATGTCAATTTTGCTACACCTTCGGCTGATGGTACGCCACAGCCTTTGCAAGTGGAACCAGTAGCGCCGCTTGTCACCGAATTCATGGTAGATGGTAGACCAGCGGCTTTTGCTTACAGCACCATGAAAGCAATGGAGATTGAAGCCAGCCAATTAATCATTATTGCCGATTTAGGTAACGATTATTGGGTCTCGGTTTCTGCCTCCTCATTTAAAGGCGGGCTGGAAACCATTCAAAATAACGAATTGGTTATTTTGCAAATCGTCCAGAGTATGCGTTACACACCACCGTCGCCCATTTACAGCGGTAATCCTGATCTGCCCCAGGTATATTCTGGCTTAGTCGGTATTTGGCAGCGCGGCAGCGTCGAATTCTTTTATCCGGCAGATTGGTACGTCTCTAATGCAATAATGGTAGTGTTCTCCAATAAACAAAAAAATCTGGTAAACACATTACCTGAACCAGGACAGTTTATTGCTGTTCTCCAGGGAGTTGCTGAAACCAGGGCGGCTGTCAATCAGATGGAGTTGTTCAATAAGTGTAACACTCAGCCACATAATTGGACAGCACGGAAACTTGTCGCTCAGATACTTGGTAACACCACACCCGCCCAATTGGAACAGTTAGAGAAGCAGGGTATTACTTTCACCCAACCTGAAGTTGTCACCGTCAACAATGTCGAAATTGTCTATGCTCGCCAATATCAGGAGGGTTTTGAAGTGCTGCAAATGTTTGTTGATCTGGGGGCTGGCGATGTCATTGCAATGAATGTGACTGCCAGGCAAGAGGAGATGGCACAATTCGAAAAACAACTATTTGCTGTCGCCAGTACTATTCGATACACCCCTAAACGATGTGATGAAACTAACATAGGTGGCTAAGTTAATTATCGTGAGGGTATTTGGCGCGGATGAAAAACTCTTAAACGCCATTACCTTGTGCTGACCTCAACCTAATAAAAAGTCGGGGCGGACGGCGGTTCGCCCCGACACCTCAAAACTTGCCAGTGAGCAATCTTATGGCTGACGCCACAGCATCGGGTGAGCAAACCGCTGGTTCGTCACCTTGCCATCCACCATGTCCGCTCCGGTATACCAATTCGCCACTTCGCTGGTATCAGCGTTAATGACGACCGTATTCAGATACGCCGGTTCTTTGGGATCATCGGGAATTTGCCAGTCGGTCACGGCCACATTCACATTATCCGCCAGGACAGCCAGCGCCACGCCAAAACGCCCCCGCGCAATGCGGGTGCTGCTGCCGCTGGTCAAATCCACACTGAACAGCGAATTATTGGCGCTGTCCACGCCCCCGGCAATGGCAAACAAACGGCTGCCATTGGGCGAAAACGCCAGCGCGGAGACAACATCATTCCGACTGCCAGCCGACATGGTAATGGGCGCTACTGACGGATTAGAGAGGTCAATGATATTCAGCGTATTTTCGTTATTGGGGCTGGTAACGACCACCGCAAACCAGCGGCCATCCGCTGACATGAGCGGGGCGGCATTTGGCATCCCGCCGAAATTCGCCATGACGGCCTGTTTCTCAATCACATTTGCCATCGAAAAATCGCTCAAATTCGTGGCGCGGACGCCAACCGTGTGGGCCGTAATACCATCCGGGATGGTGAAATACGCCCGGCTGCCATCCGGCGCAAAAGTCATGGTATTGGTCAGCGCGTAGGGCGCAAATAAACCGGGCTGGTAGTCACTGGCCGCCAGAGAAGCGCCACCGGCTGCCGGATCAACCACATAAAGCTGCCATTGGGTGCGGGTCTCACCCACTTTGCAGCGCTGCCCCATCATCACCAGCAGGCGGCCATCGGGAATAGCCGCAATCTGCCCGCTGACAAACCGGCATTTTTCCTCAGTGGGTGTCAGTGTGACAACTTCGCGCTCCGCCTTGCCATTCCACACCACCACTGCCGCTTCGTCGGCCTCATTTTTATCATTGGTAAAGAAGCTGACATACACCAGACCATCGGCCGTCATATCAAAGGCGGTCACATTTTCGGCATCAAAAACGCGACTCAGCGAAGCCGTTTCGACCATCCGCAGCAAACCATCGGCGAATTCACTCTGGCCCGCGCCGGGTTCATAAGCGATATACCCCAGCCGCGTACCATCCGCCGAGAATTGAACCTGGCCGGTGCCAAAACATCCCAGCGCCTCAACATCGTCTACTTTCACGGGAACGGCAATTCCATTCATCAGATACAGCGCCCCGTTGTCATTGCCGCCGATATAAGCAGCAACCTGGAGGCCATCCGGCGAGGCGCCGCAATTGAAAACCCGACTGGTTCCCTGCGGCAGATCCAGCAGTGGCGTCACCGCACCACTGGCGTCCAGCAGCGCTAACTGGCCGGGCGCGCTGGCAGAATGTTTTCCCGGAGCCGCGCCATTCCCCACCCAGGCCAAAACGACGGCGCTGCCGGTAGCTGGAGCGGGCGTATCCTGGAAGGCTACCGCCGCCGGGGGTTGGGAAACGGGTTCGCTGTTCACGGGAGGAACAACCGGCTCCGTCACGATGGCAGGCGTGACTGCCGGACGCGATTGGGTAAAAACCACAACAGCACTGAAGGCCAGAACCAACAGTAACAATACCGGTAAATATTTGCCGAAAGACATTTTCTTCTTTTGGGCAGGAAGCGACATGGTCAGACTCATTATTTGATCTCCAGAGATGAAACGGAACTACAACCTTCAATATAATTAGCTTGGAGCATATTTCCTTTAGTACCTTAAGGCTATTATTTAGCCCAGCAGACACGCGCCGCCATCACTGCCGAGGCGGGTGCCATCCAATAGCAGAGTCGTTAAAAAACCGGTAGCAATTTCAATTTGCTCAGTAGTCGGATCAACCTGGAGCAAGCGCGCGGCGGGCATCGTTCGTTCCGTTCCGCCCGCGTACAGCGGCAACTGATTGACCAACGCGCCATCCGCCGTACTAAACACGTTGAGCATTCCATCTACATCCAGAGTATACAACAAACAGCCCTGGCCCACCGCCAGCAGCGGCGGCAAAGATGCCGACGCAACCGGATAGGTGACTTGCCAGCGCAGCGTACCGTCTGGCCCATAAGCCAGCAAAGTGCTGTCCGTATCGCCCAGGTAGAGATAGCTGTTGCCGAGCGCATCCGCTGTCAGCGCGGCGGCCCGCCCCGGCGGCGCGACTGCGGCCAGGACGCGCGTTTCCGCCCCAGTGTGCTGTTCGAGGTTCCCCCCAGCCAGAACCAACCAACTGCCGCTGCCCAGCGCCGCATTGGCGGCAAAGGTTTCAAACCGCTGCTCAACGGCTACCTGTCCATCCAAACCAACCACCCGCCATAAAATCCCAGCCTCGGTGCGTACACTAAAAGCGATTTGCGCGCCGTCAGTATCCAGGCTCACCACCCGGTCTGACCCCGCTCCCGGCAGCGTCCATAAGGCCGTCCCCGCTGTATCATAAGCGGTCAGCCCGCCGCCATCGGTCACAAAAACCAGCATTTGATTCAGCACCAGAAACGGCGTCTCTGGCCCGTTAACCGTCCAAATCGCCACATAACGACCATTGTCCAAGACCAACACCTGACCGTTCCGGGTATGCGCGACAATCTGATTGCCCGGCAGCGCCGCTAATCCCGTTACCACCCCATCGGCTTCTACTGTCCA
>DATALK010000146.1:0-3059 GCA_036261085.1 Phototrophicaceae bacterium
CGGGGGGGGGCAAAAACAGCGGCTTGCCATCGCTCGTGCCCTGGTTCGCAAACCGATGATTTTAATCCTGGACGACAGCACCAGCGCGGTAGACGTGGAAACGGAAAGCCGGATGCAGGTCGAACTGGCAAAGATAATGGCGGGGCGCACTTCTTTTGTGGTGGCGCAGCGTATCAGTACGGTTCTCACTGCCGACAAAATTCTGGTGCTGGACAACGGCCAGTTAGTGGCGCAGGGAACGCATCAGGAACTCATCACAACCAGCCCCATCTATCGCCAGATTTATGAATCGCAGCTAGGAGAACCGGCTCATGTCCCAACCGCGTCCTGAAATCCGCCTCGGCCCACAAATGGGGCCGCGTAATTTTGCGCCCATGCCCATTACCCGCGCACAGGACAGCCGGAGTACGCTGCGCCAGCTCTGGGGTTATCTGCGCCAGCAGAACCGCGCCCTGCTGGTGGTGGTGCTGCTGGTTACTATCGCTACGGGGTTTAGTTTGCTGGTTCCTTACCTGGTGGGTCAGGCCATTGACCGGTATATCCAGACCCAGGATTTATCGGGCTTGCCGCCGATTGTTGGCCTGATGGTGGGGATTGGGGGGGCGTATGCCCTGGTGACCTGGCTGCATACCATCCTCATGGCGCGGGTTTCCCAGCACACGGTGCGCGATTTACGCCGGGACTTGTTTGCCAAGCTGCAAACGCTGCCGCTGCGTTTTTTCGACCAGCGGCCACACGGTGAATTGATGAGTTACCTCACCAATGATGTCGAAAATGTCAGTATGGTGCTGGCGGAAAATGTCACCACTTTTCTGTCCAGTCTGCTGATTGTGGTGGGAATTGTCAGTATTATGCTGCTGATTAATGTGCCGCTGGCGTTAGTCAGCATCATTGTGCTGCCGTTAACTGCCTATTTTACGCGCTATGTGGCTCGCCATACCCGGCAGGGTTTCCGCGAACAGCAGGAGTCCTTATCGGTGCTGAATGGTCAGATTGAGGAGAGCATTACCGGCGGCAAAGTCATTCGTGCTTTTGGCCGGGAGCAGGATACCCTGGAAGACTTCGAGGCTAAAAATGAGCGTCTGCGGGAAGCGGCCATTTATGCCCAGACGTATGGCGGTTTGATGGGGCCGGGCAGCAATTTAATTTACAACACGGGTTTTGTGCTGATCGCCGGGGCGGGGGGCTGGTTAGCACTGCACGGCCATGCGACAGTCGGGATTATTGCCACTTTTCTGACCTACACCCAGCAGCTTCGCCGCCCGATTAATGATGTTGCCAACATGTTTAATGCTATTCAGGGCGCGCTGGCGGGCGCGGAACGGGTCTTTTCCATCCTGCAAGAGCGAGTTGAAATTGAAAATGCGTCGGACGCCAAGCCGCTGCCCCAGGCCGAGGGCGCGGTGGTTTTTGACGATGTTTCGTTTGGCTACCGCCCGGATGTGCCCATCCTGAAAAATATCCGGCTCGAAGTTCAGCCCGGCCAGACGATTGCCCTGGTGGGGCCAACCGGCGCGGGCAAAACCACGATTATTAATCTGCTGTCGCGCTTTTATGATGTGGATGCGGGCGGCATTCGCCTGGATGGGGATGACCTGCGCTGCCTAGATAAACATGATTTGCGGCGGCGGTTGGGGATTGTGCTGCAAGACAGTTTTCTTTTTTCGGAAACCGTGATGGAAAACATCCGTTATGGCCGGTTAAATGCGACGGATGAAGATGTGGTGGCGGCGGCTAAACTGGCAAATGCCGATCACTTCATTCGCCGGTTGCCACATGGGTATCAGGAAATGCTCTCCGAACGGGCGGAGAATTTGAGCCAGGGGCAGCGACAGCTTTTGGCGATTGCCAGAGCGATTCTGGCCGACCCGGCGATTCTGATTCTGGATGAAGCCACCAGCAGCGTGGACACCCGCACCGAAATTCAGGTGCAGGAAGCCATGCGGCGGCTGATGAAAGGGCGTACCAGTTTTGTGATCGCGCACCGTCTCAGCACTATTCGGGAAGCTGATTTGATCCTGTTTATCCGTAACGGTGCGATTGTCGAGCGGGGAACCCACAATGAGTTACTGGCGCAGCGCGGTTTTTACTACAACCTGTATATGAGCCAGTTCAAAATCACGACAATGATTCCCGAATAAAGTCTTGTCGGCCAGTCGTGACAGATTTCGGCTAATCTTACGCCTTTCCAATCTCGTTGTCTTATGCTCAGGTCATCCGCTGTCTGAGCTGGAAAGTGGGTCGAATGGGCAATTTCCCCGCGATGCCCATCTTCGCCCAAGATTTGGAGGGTGATTAAATGGTTGCCAATAGACCGCCGCAACATAACCCCAAGTTGCCCAACCGGTGGGAAGACGAAGCGATTCCTGAAATTGACGAGAACGCCCTGCGCGGTAAGCCTGAATGGCTGGAGCGCATTGGGGATGAAGACGAAGCCGAGGCCACCATTGAACAAAATCTGGCCGAGGAATGGGGTCGAACCGACGAAGATGATTATGTCAGTTCGCCCGTCACACAATCCGATCAGCCGGATTGGACAGATAAAGAGTATGATTCGGAACGGGATGGCCCGCAAGATGATCCATATCTATACTCGTGATTAGGTTATAGGGTGTTGGCGCAAAATGGTTGCGCCAGAAGGTTGAGGCGGGCTACTATGGCCCGCCTCTTTTTATCCAATGCCGTCTGAGGAAATTGCACTGTTTTGTTTTACTCGCCCGAACGCAGATCGTTTAATTTCCCCGGCACATAAGTAATTTTTTGAAAACGCGCGGTACAGCCGTTACCCATTGGCGACTGCGCCAGAAAACCCATTTCCACGTTAGAAACATCACCTAAAGTAAAATAGCGTACAAAATCCCAGCGAACGCCATCCAGCGAATAATGGAAGGCAAAGGCGCGCTCCTGTTTTGCCACGCGCAGATAGGCGGAATTTCCAGCAACAGGAATCGAATTGCAATCGTCGGACGTGCCCCGTGTGACCACCGACACCACCATCACCTGACCTTGTGGCGATAGTTCCAGGCACAGTTTGGCCCAGACCTGATTGGAGTGGTAGA
>DATALK010000148.1:0-7232 GCA_036261085.1 Phototrophicaceae bacterium
GGAGCAGCTTCTAAAAAAAGACGATCTTGAAGGCGCGATTGAACAGTGGGTGCAGGTGCTGAACGTACAGCCCGATCATGAAGTGGCGCTGGGAAATGCCGTCCGCTATCTCTCGCGGCTGAAATATCTGGAAGATGCTAAGGAACTGGTCTGGCGCGCGCTGGACAGCGGCACGCAGCATCCTTCTGTTTATCTGACCGCTGCCGATATTTTGCGGCTGGAGGGCAAACACGGCGAAGCCGAGGATATGCGGCGGCGGCTCGCGCGGCTGCCGACGGTGGATGATACTACCGTTGTTGATACCGCTGATTACTTTGCGCGCGGCGGTCAGGCCCAGGAAGCGCTGGACATTCTGTTAGCGGCCCACGAAAACCAGCCGACCAGCCAGAAAATCCTCATTCGTCTGGGGGATATGTATGAGGAAATGGAAGACGAAAAACTGGCGCGCAAATATTATAACCTGGCCGCCCAGCATGGCGTGCGCACCAAAGAAGGCAAACTGGCCGATGCCCGGTTGAGCACCTTTGCGCCCGCTCTTTCGGATAAAGAACGCGGCAGTATGCTGTTAGCTGTGCGGGAGGCAGTGGGATTCGGCCTGTTTTTCCTCCTGCTGGCGTGGCAGGATGCCGGACTTGATCTGGTGCTGCTCGGTCCGCCCCGCTGGTTGGGGGTTGGGTTAAGTTTGTTTGGCGGTTATCTGCTGGTGACGGCCACCTCATCGGCGCAGCAGCAGCCATTGGCGCGGCTGATGGGCGGGAGTGTGCCGGAAGCGGACGACGATGACGAGGCCGAGCCAACCGAATTACCGGTACTCCCGATCTTCGTGCGCGGCCTGTTTGGGCTGGTGGGGATGGGCCTGCTGGTGCTGGCGTTTTATCTGGTGGCGAATACCGCGATTGGACTGGTCACAAACCCCAATCCACCGGAAGTGCCGATGCCGACGATGGCAGAATTGTTTGCAGGGGAGTAAACCATGTTCCTGTTATTGGATTTTCTGATTTACATCGTCATTACCCTGTTTATTGGCTCCCTGCTGACGCCGATGCCCTTAACCGATTCCGGCGGTGTGCGCTACCGGACGCTGCCCTGGATGACATTTCTGCTCATTACTACTAACTCCCTGGCTTTTTTGATCTGGCAAGCGCCAAACCTGTATCAAGGGTCGCAGTTGTATGAGGCCGGGGACAGTAGTGGTCAATACATGATCTACGATTACGTCAAACAACTCTGGTTGTATGGTTATCGCGCCGATCTGATGCGCGAGGGCCTGAGTATTGGCGCGTTTTCGACGTTCACCAGTATGTTTATGCACGGTGATATGTGGCATCTGCTGGGGAATATGATTTACCTGTGGGCCTTTGGCCGCCGCATTGAAGACTCGTGTGGCCCCTGGCGTTATCTGCTGTTTTATCTGTTTGCCGGAATGGTGGCGAATTTTGGTTCGACAGCGCTGAATCCCGCGATGGAGTTGCCGGCGATTGGGGCCAGCGGCGCGATCTCCGGGATTATGGGGGCGTATCTGATAATGTTCCCCAGCGGCATGGTCATATCGTTCTGGGGGATTGGGATTGCGATTCGGCTGCCCATCGTGGCCGTGATGAAGGTGATTGGCGTCCGGCGGGTGGCGGATGCGCCCACCTGGCGCTGGACGATCAAGCTCCCGGCCTGGTTTTTGCTGATTTATTTCCTGGTAGAAAATACGCTGCCGTCGCTGCAAATTTTGCAGCAGTCGCAAAATTATGGTGGGGTGAATACGCTGGCCCATGTGACTGGCTTCCTGGCCGCGCTGATGATTTTCCTGTTCGTGCGGAAAGACCTGCTGACGCGCTACCTCGCGGGGCGTTCGCTGTAAATGCTGCCCCTGGAAATCGTCAGGCGGGGCGGTTCACAAATCCATAGGCGTCAAGCTAAGGCCGCCAGGGGCTGGAAGTCCCCTGGCTACAGCGTCACTAAGCCCGCTGCAAGCGGGCTGCTGGGGGCAATCAGTGGGCGTTTTAGCCGCCTTGAGGCGGCTTATCCAAGCATAGCCGGACGCCTTCCAGCGTCCGGCGTCGCCAACACCTACCTTAACTTGATGTCTATGGGTTGTTACCGCTAGACCTGGACGCCGCTTTTAAACCGATTCCACCCAGATTAATGCCCTCTCATGCTTCCCGTTGAAACCAACTCTAGGCAGTTGTCCGGTGGCGCGGTAAACTGGCTGAGTCGTTTGGTTTGATGACTCCAAGAATAGAACATAATATGGATCGAATTTCGGCTGCCGGGAATCTCACTATCGAAGTATCACCAGAGCGATGGTGTTTGCTGATTAATGGTAACGGTCAGGAGCAAGTTCTGGTGGAAGTGCTGCCGGGGGAACCGCTGCATTATCGCCCCGCTTTTGCCCAAAAACGCCGTTTGCCCGATACCGGCAAGCTGCCCGGCGACCAGATTCAGCGGGTGGTGTTAGGCTGGTCGCAGCAGGACGAAACCTGGCATTTGGGGCTGCTGCTGGAGCCAGCGATGGCGGAACTGCGCGGCAGCCGGTGGTGTGAAATGGCCCGCTGGCCCGATCCCGATACGAATGTGTTTTCCGAAACGGCGGATCAGGCGGGGCGTTCGCTGGCAAGTGCGCTGGGGCGACCCTATAACTTCATCGCGCCGGAGCCAAAAACCGAAACTGCCGCCGCGCCACCGCCGCCGCTGCCGGTACTGCCGCTGGAACTCGATCAGTGGACGCTGGAGAAAGCCGATCAACTCCAACTGCGGCGTTCACCCCGGTGGGCGCGGGCGCACCTGCTGCGGTTAGTATGGTATGGGCTGCTGGTAGTGGTGTATGTAATTCTCAGCCTGCTCACCCTGCAAGGCAAAATCGCGCTGCCGAAGCCGGAATTTCTGCCTTATTTAGGGTTGGCGGTGGCCGTGCTGTTGGTTGGGGCGATTGTTTATACCCTGTTCCAACTCGGAACCGTCCCGAACCGTATTCAAATTGATGCAGCGGCGCGCACGATCTCCGGTTGGCGGGGTGACAGCCAGAAATGGCAGTTGGCCCCCGAAGACTACCAATCCATTTACGTCAGCCAGGTTGTGGGCAAGAAGGGCAAAAAGTCCCTTGCTCAGTATGGTGAACTGAATGTTTTGCTGGTTAGCGGCAAGTTTCGCCATCTGGTCAGCGTGGGAGAAGAGAAAGAACTGCGTCCTGGTGAAGCCAACGACGATCTGTTAATCGAACTGGCGCAGGAAGCGGTTCAAACCGATTTACAGGCTGCCGGGCTGTATGTGGCGCAGGCGTTAGGGCTGATCTGCTGGTATGACCGCCGCAGCCGGTAAAAATTTCATCAACACATCATCAAGGCTTGGTTGAACCTTAATAGTGATATGCTTGTATAGAGACTTCAAGTAACGAGTATTGAAATTTTGCTCGTGAGAAGTTATCTAACCGCTTGTATGCACTGAAGGTTTTAACTATGTCCGACGAGTGTCCCCTCATCCTTTTTACCAATGACGATGGTATTGATTCGCCGGGGTTGTGGGCGGTAGCCGCTGCCTTTGCCGATCTCGGTGATATTCTGGTGGTTGCGCCCCGATTGCAGCAGTCGGGCACGGGCCGCAGCCTGCCCATCACGAGCGAAGGTCGTATTTACCCGCGCGAACTGCCAATGAACGGCACGCCTTATAAAGCCTTTGCCGTAGATGGTACGCCCGCCCAGGCGGTACAGCATGGCGTGCTGGAACTCTCGGATCGGCGGCCCGCGCTGGTGGTGTCGGGCATTAACTATGGTGACAACACGGGGACGGGCGTTACTATTTCCGGGACGGTGGGGGCGACGCTGGAAGCGGCCAGCCTCGGGATTTCAGCGCTGGCGGTGTCGTTGCAGACGCCTAAAGACTTACATTTGAGCTACTCCAGCGACGTTAATTTCAGCGTTGCGGCACATTTTGCCCGGATGTTTGGCGAGTGGCTGATTAAACATCCCAGCCGCCCGGATGATGTGGATGTGTTAAAGGTGGATGTGCCGTTTGCGGCGACACGGGAGACCCCCTGGCGCATTACCCGGCTGTCACGCCGCCGCGTGTATTGGCCGACGCGCCCCGAACGGATCGCGCTGTCGGAAATTGGGCGGATTGGTTACGCTTTTGATACCGACCCCGCAAAAGCCGAGCCGGATTCCGATGTCTACGCGGTGTTACATGATAAGGTCGTTTCCGTGACGCCGATGAGTCTGGATATGACTTCCCGGACGGATTTGTTCCGGTTGCGGCAAATTCTGACCAACGAAGAGAAATATGGCGCTCAATAAGCGCGATAGAAATCCGGTTCGCTCGGCGGTTGGTCGAACGAACCGGCATGGGTTAGTCGTTACCCCATAGATTGTCCCCGAACAGCCGATCCTGGTCATCGGCGCAGGCTAAATCGAGCGCTGTCTCCCAGACAGCATTTAGTTCTACCGGCAAACTTTCCCGTTCAAGCTGCTCATAAATCCAGAGCCAGGCTTCCTGAGGGTCATAACGCGGATTGATGCGCACCAGGATGCGCGCCTGGGGCCGAGTTAAAAACGGCGGCGGCATGTACGCTACGTTCAGGACGCAGCTCAGGTGGGTTACAAATTGCAAAACCGGCAGATCCGCTGTTAACCAGAAACACCAGATGCCCTGTTCCTGATGGGGTTCAACCATATCAAATGGTTTCGGTTTGGGTGGTAATGACCGGCAGAACCGAGTTGGATTTTTAGGTGGGAAAGAAATGTCCATTTTTTGCACCCCATGTGTGGATCGCGCTTATTACCAAGCCTAGCCATTTCTTTCTGCGCCGCCAACCCTCAAAGCTGGGGGTATTGCGTTGCTCCGGCACAGATGTTTCCTGCTAGATAATCTGAAATTACTGGTTGTTAAACATTTCTTGAGCAGGCAAAGTGTCTGGTAATGAAAATTGATGATATTAATTGGCAAAAAAGCCTTAGAATAGAAATTGAAATTATCGGCTTCGCGTTGGTCTGAGGTTCAGGGCCTGAATGCCTGGCCGAGATAGCTGGCAAGGGTGGGAAATGGTCGCGCGGATATTGAGGCAGTATATCGCCGGGGTTGGGCAGGTTGGGCGGCGGTTGTGGCGCGCGGTTAGCCGCCAGACGGTGATTCCGGCAGATGAGGTTCCCCTGACGGAAGCGGAAAAATGGTTTCGCGTGATGGTCAACAGCACTCAGGAAGGCATCTGGGTGTTGGATGCGGACCAGCAGACCCGGTATGCCAATTGGCGGATGGCGGAGATGCTGGGTTACACGCCCGAACGCCTGGTTGGGCGCTCCTTGTTTGATTTTTTGACCCCCGCCAGTGCCGAGGAAGTTCAGCGCCGTCTGGAACGGCGACGACAGGGTTTGAGCGATCAGTACGAAGTGTGTTTTTGTCGCCAGGATGGTTCGCTGTTGTGGGCCATTATCTCGGCGAATCCGCTGCCAGATGACACCGGTCAGTTTGGCGGTTCGCTGGCAATGGTGACAAATATTACGGAGCGGAAGCAGGCTCAACAAGCCTTGCAGCAGGATAAAGTCGAGCTGGAACAGCGCATCGAACAGCGGACGCTGGCGCTGCGCACCGCCAATAAAACGTTACAACAGTATGCCGACGAGGTGAGCGATCTGTATAACCGCGCCCCCTGTGGCTATCACTCCTTGGATACCAATGGTCTGTTTCTACGGATTAACGATACGGAACTTCAATGGTTGGGCTACACCAGGGTCGAGATTGTCAACCAGATCAAATTCCCGGATTTGCTTACCCCCAGAAGCCAAATAACCTTTGAAAAAAACTTTCCGATATTTAAGCATCAGGGTTTTATTAACAATCTGGAATTTGAGCTGGTTTGTAAGGATGGTTCGATTATTTATGTGCTGCTTAGTGCAACGGCAATTACGGACCAGCGCGGGCGCTATACGATGAGCCGCTCCACGCTGTTTGACATCACTAAACTGAAACAGACCCAGGATGCGTTACGCGCCAGCGAGGAACGCTACCGAATGATGGCCGAAAATGTCACCGATATGATTTCACGCCATACCGCTGCGGGCGTTTATACCTATGTTTCTCCCGCGTGCCGGACATTATTAGGGTATGAACCAGCGGAAATTATCGGAAAGTCGGTTTATGACTTTATTCATCCTGATGATGTTTCCGCTATCAGTCAATTCCATCTGTCCGCGCTGGAAGCGGTCCCCGCGTACCGGATGACGCTGCGGGTTCTTAAAAAGGATGGGACATGCGTTTGGATTGAGGCTGTCAGCCGGACGTTAAGCGAACCGGTAACGGGAACGAGGGAAGTGATTGCGATTTCACGCGATGTTTCCCAGCGCAAACTGGATGAAGAAAATATTCGCCAGTTGAATGAGAGTCTGTCGCAACGCGCCGAAGAACTTCAGACGGCCAATCGGGAATTAGAAACGGCGCTGGGTCTCGAACGGGAATTGACCGGGATAAAAAATCGCTTTCTCTCGATTGTCTCCCATGAGTTTAGGACGCCGTTGTCTGTGATTCTCACTTCCAGCGATTTGTTGGATCGGTACAATGACCGGCTCCCGGTGGAACGCCGCCAGGCATGTTATGAAACGATCCGTAATCAGGTCAAAAGTCTGAGCCATATGCTGGATGATGTTTCGACGGTTATCCGCGCGGAAACCGGACGGCTGGAGTTTAATCCTACCGCCTTGAATTTGGAGACCCTGTGCCAGGGAATTATGGAGGAGACGCGCACCACTATTGGGGTGGCCCATCATCTGTTTTTTGATTTTTGGGGAGATTTAGCGGATATTTATGCTGACCCCAAACTGATTCAACATATGCTGCGCAATCTGCTGACCAATGCCGTCAAATATTCGCCGCCGGGGCGTGACATTCGGCTGGATGTGATTCGAGATACCTGGGCGCTGCTGATTCAGGTGTCGGACGAAGGGCTGGGTATTCCCGAAGCCGATCAATCGCGGCTGTTTGAACCCTATTTCCGGGCCAGCAATGTGCGGGACATCAACGGCACGGGCATCGGCTTAAAAATCATTAAAGATGCGGTAGATTTACACGGCGGCCAGATTGAAGTCCTCAGCCGGGAAGGGGAAGGCACAACCTTTATCATCTATCTCCCGCAGCCGGAAAATCATAGCAGCCTGAACATCGCCGCGTTATGATGGTAATGTCGCCCGCGCCCCAGACCCCGCTCCCGCAGCTTGGGGGGAAGACCGCCGGTGTATCCCTCACTTTGATGGCCCGGA
>DATALK010000149.1:0-5684 GCA_036261085.1 Phototrophicaceae bacterium
GTCCAAGTTAAAAATTGTCACGCTATTACCGGACTGAAACGCAAGCACTTGTCCATCAGGACTCCAGACAAAACTACGAGGCGGATGCGGCCTGGGTTCTTCAGAAATTCGTAGTGGTGGCTCGTTTGGCCGGAACAAGTACAGGTAATCATCAGCTTGATAGGCGGCAAAGGGCGGAAAATCTTCGTCCTGGGCTTGCATCGGCGCGGCAGGTGTCATCAAGACGAATGCCAACATCAGCAGCGTGAAAACAAAGCTACGCATAATTTTCTGCTTTCCTGAATAAGCTCCAACTAAATATACCCTCGAATGTGCCCTTCGATACACGACACTACACCCACTTCTCCCCTACGCTAAAAGCGTAGTTTAATCTCACCGCGCACACAAGGAGAACACCGTGAGCAAAACCACCATCACCCGCCGCAATCTTTTAAAAGGCATGGGTGCAACTGCCGGATTAGCCGGGATCAGCAGTTTAGGCTTTCCGCGCTTTTTAGCTGCCTCGGAAGCAACAACGGCCCAGGCCGCAAGTCCCTGGTACGAAACGCAGTTTATTGCCGACCCGCTGATGAACGAGCGCGTCATCTGGTTCCTCGATCACACCTGGGAACACATGGCGGCGGTCAGCGAAGTGCTGGACATTGTCAGCCGCATCGAACCCGGCAATAACGAAAGCTGGATGCGCGAATGGTTCCAGACGGCAGACCAACTGCGCGCTGTCGGCGATGCCAGCGCGCAAAAAGGCCACCCGTTGAGCGCGGGTGAAAGTTACCTGCGCGCCTGCGGTTATTATCTGGCGGGGCTGATTTACGGCACATCGGGCGACGATCCCGAAATCCGGCGCACCGCTCAGGCCAGTGCCGATTGTTTCCAGCAGGCGCTCAATCTGCTGAACATCCCCGGCGAAGCGGTGGAAATCCCTTACGAGGACAGCGCCCTGCCCGCTTATTTCTTCCGCTCGCCGCTCGCAACCGGCCCCGCGCCGGTGTTGATCGCGCACCAGGGCATGGATGCGTCCGTTGAAGAAAATCTGTTTCTGGCGCAGGAATGTGTCAAACGCGGTTATCACTGCCTGCTGCTGCACCATCCCGGCCAGGGTTTGGCGCTGCGGCTGAAAGGGCTGACCTACCGTCCCGATTGGGAAAACGTCATCACGCCAGTGGTAGATTACGTCATCGCTCAACTGGAAGTTGACCCGGAACGCATCGCGCTGATGGGCATCAGCTTTGGCGGCGCGCTGGTGACGCGGGCGGTGGCCTTCGAGAAGCGTATCAAAATCTGCATCGCTAACCCGGCGGTCTACAGTTGGTGGGATTTTATCTCGGCGTTCCTGTTTGGCAGTAATCCCGAACTCGGTCAACTGCTGGACAGCGACCCGGACGCTTTTAATACCGCTATGCAAGGCTTCCTCGACCAAGCGCCGCCGATGTACAGTTGGTGGATGGAGGCGGCCATGTGGAAATGGGGCAGCAGTTCACCCGCCGACCTGCTGACCAAACTCAAGGCTTATACCAATGCCGACATCGCCGATAAAGTGACCTGTACCATGCTGGTGATGGACGGCGAAGGCGAAACCTGGGCGGCGGGACAGGCGCAAAAACTCTACGACGCGCTGACCTGCCCGAAAGAATACATGCTGTTCACGGCGGAGGATACCGGCCTGCTGCACTGTCAGACCGGCGCGATGGCGGTTGGCAGCCAACGCCTGTTTGACTGGCTGGAGGAAAACCTGTAACCAGTTCTTTATTGGAGCGAGTTTTGACACTCGCTCCAACGGTTTTCCGCCTCACTCAATGGAACCATCCACTTTATGCAGCACGGTTTTGATCTCGTCAACAAACTCTTTTTCGTGCGCTTGAGACCGGGTAACAGTTAAGCGATAGCCCCAAAAAACCATCAAACATAAAAGAGTAAAACCAATAACGGTTGCCGTAATTGGCGACAAACCATATTTTGCCGACCAAAGAAAAAGCAGCAGAGGAAGAACAAGGATCAAAATTATTGGGAGAAAAACAAATCCAGGATCAGTCCGAATAGCCGCCCGCACTTTTGTAAAATCATCCGGCCCCCAGCGAACAAACTGCCCAACAATCTTTACCGACATACCCCCGCGCTCGTTCGGAACATAAAACGTTTTCATAATCGAAAAATACCAGACATCGGGATCATCTTCGTCCGGTTCAATATCCAATTCGGTAAGGGCGTTATCGGGTTGAGCCGCCGCGTATGCTTGCAGGCGTTCAAGGCACACCTCCGGCAGATACGGGGTCACGCGGGCGACATCCGGGGTTGCCAGTTCTTTGCGGGTCGCTCTGGCAGAAAACAGAAACACGACAGACCTCCCTTATTGGTAGCGCAGCAGGTTATTGATTTCCTGCATCCAATAGCGAGCATACCTTCGGCCAGCGGCCACGCCTTCAACGATCTGAAGCAAGAATAGACCCGATCCAACTGCCAAGAACAAAAGTGGCGACACAACCGGATGCGGCCCCAGGATTAAATAGCCGACCAGCATCAGTAACCAGAGTTTGAACATCACAAAATCCACCACGAAGCTCATTAGATTCGGCCACACATACAGGCTGACAACTGTCGAGTTAAATTTGTCCAGGGGCATCAGGGTTCCGCGCAACCGGAGTTCAATAAACCCGGAATAAGCATATTCGTAAGATGATCTGCCCCAAGCAGAGCTTCTTCTCTGTCTTCCGGTAAGTTGGCGGCGGACACCCGTTAGTTTCACCTCCCCATTTGTTCCGGGACAGGCGCGAAGTTGGGTTCCCCATAATCCGCCTAAACGGGGTGAATCCAATAATTCTAAGCGTTCGGCACAATTGGTAACGGGATAGGTGACAACAAATTCAAGGTTAGGTTGGTTTGTTCGTTTGCTCATCGCTCCCCCTTTGCGAACAGCAAAAAGTAACAATGAAAAGAGGCGGGTTTATCGCCCGCCCCGGTGAGGTTTATTCGGCGGGGGTTTCCCGCAGATGGATGAAGTTCAGCTTGGAGAGTTCGCGCACCTGCTGGTCGGCGCGGTAGCTACTGCGCACCAGCGGGCCGCTTTCCACCCACTTAAAGCCCAGTTCCTTGCCAATCCGCTCGAAAGCGTCAAATTCTTCCGGCAGATAGTAGCGCTCAATCGCCATGTGTTTCTGGCTGGGCTGCAAGTACTGGCCGATGGTCAGGATGTCCACACCAATTCCGGCCAGATCGCGCATCACTTCCACCACTTCATCAAAGGTTTCACCCAAACCCACCATGATGCCGCTCTTGGTCAGCACCAGATCATCCAGCTTCTTGGCGTTGCCAAGCGTGGTCAGCGCCCATTCATAGTGATCCTGCGGTTGCACCTTTTTAAACAGACGCGGCACGGTCTCCACGTTGTGATTCAGGATTTCCGGCTGCGCATCCATGACGATTTTGAGCGCCGTTTCACTGCCTTTAAAGTCGGGAATCAGCACTTCAATCGAACATCCCGGTTGCAGTTGGCGCACGGCTTTAATGGTCATCGCAAACACCGGCGCGCCCCCGTCGGCGCGTTCGTCGCGGTTGACGCTGGTAATCACCACATGCCGCAAATTCAACGACTTCACGGCCTGCGCCACCCGCAGCGGTTCCGCCCAATCAATTGGCTGCGGGCGTCCGGTTTGAACATCGCAAAAGCGACATGAACGAGTGCAAATTGAGCCAAGAATCAGGAAAGTGGCCGTGCCATGATTCCAGCATTCGGTGCGGTTCGGGCAGTTGGCTTCCTCACAGATGGTATTCAACTGCTGGCGGCGCATCAGGTCATGAACCTGATCGAAGGTTTCGCCACCGGGCGCGCGCACTTTAATCCAGGGCGGACGGCGGCGGGGATGTTTAGGGTCCGGCTGCCACCCCGCCGGGTCAACCGTTGGGATGGTCTTGGGGTCAATTGAGTCAGTCACCGTAATACACCTTTCATTGATGCCGACGATTATACTATGGGTTGATTAATGCTTGATAAAATCCAGTTCCGCCGTTGTCAAATTCAGGCGTTCCAGCAGCGCGCGCCAGATGATAACAACCAGCGCTTCGCGCCCCACAACGAGGATCAACAGGCGCAGCAGACTCAAAACCGCCAATGTGTAATCACCCATCAGGGACAAGCGCTCAAACACCACTGGCAGCAGTGTAAAACCGACCAACACTGTGAGCACATAAGTCGCGGTTTGCAGCAGTAAATACAGGCCAAACGCCCACAAACTGGCATCCAAACGGCTGTGGGTGTAGGTCGAAATCAGCATTCCCAACAGAACACCCAACACCGCCGACTGGAGATACTCGGCCCAAATCGCCCCCAGAATCGCGGCAAAATTACCAAAAGCAAAGAGCATGGGCAGTACTGGCTGCGGATAGCGGGTGAACAGACCCAGATTCACTAGGACGACAATAATTGTCACGGCACCACCACCGTATAAGCCGGTCAGCAAGGCCGCATGAAGCATGTTCCGCAACCGGATAAAATCATGTTTACGATACAGCGCGCTGGTACACAGCGTCCACATGGCCCCCATCTGCCCCGGCGGGGACAGCGATAACAAATGATAGGTGTTGTGTTCATGTTCACGGGTAATCGCGCCGCTGACCCGCAGGGCGCAGTCCAGGCCATAAGTCAGCCCAACAATAACCAGAATGGGAGGCATGAGCAGGAACAACAGCAGCGGCGAATACTGGCTGAGTCCCAGAATCACCCCAATCACCAAATTCGCCCAACTGAGATAAAACCGTTCCTGCACCACCGGCAGTACCACCGTGCGGCGGAACAAAGGGTGCATGGCGGGCGGGCGGTTTAACGCCGCCCAGAGTTTGGGCGTAATCATCACCCCGCCTTACGGTGCGTAGCCCCAGGCTACCGGATTCGGGCCGCCCAGTGTCGGATAAATGCCTTCGCTCAACTCTGTAAAAATGCCGGTAGTGGTATCCAGCGCCAGCAGCAGATACCCTCGATCATCGCCCGGCACATTGCCGCCCAACGCCAGATGAGTCCCATCCGGCGACCAAACTAAGCGCGGCGGATTGGGCGTGTGTTCGTCGGTGGTAAAGCCGCAGTAAGCCTGAATGGCGCCCGTATTGATGTCCAGGATGTGAATCATCGCGCTGCCCAGTGTCCCCTCTGGGTCAGCGCCGAGCAGTTCTGTCACCCAGAACGCCAAGCGCGTGCCATCTGGCGACCAACCAAGTTCACCGCTGGCGCGCCCGTTAATCCGCACCGCGCCGTACACGCTGGCAAAATCGGTCCACTGCGTTTGAGTGCCATCAGCGGGACGGACGCCAAAAATCTCGCCGCCAGCAATCCCGGCCTGAGCGTCAAAACTGCCCGGTTTGACATACGCCAGCCATTGTCCATCCGGCGACCACGAAGCCGCATCAAAATACGGCACATCCGCGCCCAGGTCTATCCTCTGCCGCGCCACGCCGACAGTGTCCCGCAGTTCCACATCAATCAAGGCGCGCCGGAAGGCATCCCCATCCTGCTGCGAAAAAATGCCCCAGTAACCTCCCGGTTGCAGATTGGACACACTCTGCACATTTAAGTCTTCGCGTTCACCGCCCGTTTCCGGCAGCAGGTACGCTTCCCGCCCTGGCGTCCACACCAGCAGCGTTCCCGGCGACCACCACACCACATCGGAGGCATAGCCGACCAGTGGGGTACGTTCCGTGCC
>DATALK010000153.1:0-3774 GCA_036261085.1 Phototrophicaceae bacterium
TTGACAAAAATAAACGCCTGGCCGTTGGCTTCCCGATAATCCACCTGCACATGATGCACGCCCTCGGTCAGCGTGACATCCGCGCAGAGCGTTTCGCCCACTTTGGCTTTACCAAAGGTGTCAATCTGTGGGCTGAACGCATAACCCACATTGACCCGCACTTCGTCATCGGCACGGGCGCAAAAACGATATGTCCCGGCGGCGAAATAGGGGTCAGCCGCCCACCGCACGGTGAAACCATCGGAGTTTACGCCACCACCGGGTGAACCGGTTCCCCAGTCAAAGGCAATCGCCGCATCCTGGCGCGTCATCTGCGACTGGTCAATCAAAAACGAGTTGTTATAGTACGCCCCCGTCCACACCACACTTTGGGCGGTAACAGGCTCTAACAGGACGATTCCAAACAGCATCAGTGCCACAGTTGTGGATAAAATCTTATGCCACATTTTTCCCTGCCTTTCCTTTATCGCTATCGGTCAAAATTACAATCGTTTCCATGAGGCGACTAACCGCCTATTGACGATTTTAGGAACTGGATGGATTCTATTATAAAAGTTGTAAAGGTTCTTGTCAGCCAGCGTAGAGCAGTCGTCGGGATAACAACATTCAAATATATTTATTTAAGTTTCCCGCAAGGTACTGACCACACAATAACACCCAAACATAATTTTAAGGGCTGATTATTATTTATTAATCTCAGGTTTGTTTAAAAATCGTTAGCAGCGATACTGCGTTAGATCGCCAGCGAGGTGCAACCCATGACGTACACGGTAAGTGACCCAACCGTCAAACCCAAACAGGTGATGGAAACCTTCCGCCGCGCCTACCAGACGGTTCACCATCGGGAACCGCTGATTACCCATATGTTTGATGACTGGTACAGTGTCAATGGCGAAACGGTGCATCGGCTGACGCTTTTTGGTGAAATTACCCGCCTGCGCGAACTGGCGCAGAAAAACAATCTGCTAACGTCCGATAAAACCGTGATTCAACGCCTGATTTCCCGGTTGCGTAACCTCTAATCCAGTGGGCGCAGCCCTCTGCGCCCGCCGATTTTCCCCGGTTTCTCATCCAATTCTTGGCCTCTTCCTGCTACAATCCCGCCGTCAATTACTATCACAAGGAGTTTTGCATGAGAAAGTTATTTGGGTTTGTGCTGGTGCTGGCGGTATTGGGCAGTGCCGGGCTGGTTTCCGCCCAGGACGCGCAGACGCCGACCCAGATTTGTGACGCCGCCCTCCCCGCCGCCGAACCGGCCACTCGAACCTTTACCGAGGCCGAAGACGTGCTGGAACCCGGAACCGACTACCGCGCGATCCTGTGTACGGAAGCCGGGCCAGTTTATATTGACCTGTTTGAAAACCTGACCCCAGTCACGGTCAACAGTTTTGTTTTCCTGGCACAGCAGGGTTATTACAACAACACCACCTTCCACCGTGTCATTCAGGATTTTATGGTTCAGGGTGGCGATCCGACGGGGACTGGCACGGGTGGCCCCGGCTATCAATTCCAGGATGAGTTTGTTGGCTTCCTCAACTTTGATGTCCCCGGCTGGTTAGCGATGGCAAACGCCGGCGCGGGCACGAATGGCAGCCAGTTTTTTATCACCACCGTTCCCACCGAACATCTTGATTTTAAACACACTATTTTTGGGCAGGTCTTGGAAGGCACAGAAAACGTCGCCACCATTAAACTGCGCGACCCGGAAACGGCCACCGAAGCGGGAACGGCCTTACAAACCGTCGTCATTGTGACCGATGCGGACACGGTGACAACCACTTTTGAAGACCCGGCTTCGCTGACTCAGGATGAAGTCGTGCAGGCGTTTGATAAAATCGGGGAAACCATTACCCCGGAGGTTGCCGAAATGCTCACGCAGGCCACCACTGTTTCGACAACCGCTGAAGTCGTGGCTGCCGCGCCCGCAGCCGCCCAAACCGCCCTGGCCGAAACCCTGGAACAGAATAAACACGAATACCGCGCATCCAATACCGTGACCAATGTTGCCTGCGATATAGACAACCTCGGCTTTGGTGCCATCACTTACACGCTGGATGCTTTTGCCACCCCTGAAGACGCCGCAGCGGCCCTGGCAAGTGAGTATCTGACGCAGGTCGCCGAAGCCAATGGCTTCACCGGCCAAACCTCAGAAAACCTACCGAACGCCCTGTTCACGAAAACCGAAACCGTCTGCGACAAAGAGATGGTTCATGCTCAGACATCCTGGCAGCGCGGGCATTTGATCGCTACCGCCGCGATTACGTTCCCGGCAGCCGACCCCAACGCCCAGGATATTGATATGGTGTTGAGCCAGTTTGTTGCCATGCAGGTTTACGAACCGATTCTGTCCGAAGTGCTGCGCGCCGAACTCCGGTAAGTCTTCGCTAAAAAGTGCTTCTGTAGAGGCGGGTCTGAGACCCGCCTCTACGACGATAATATTGTTTTTGCTGAAAGTATAAACAGTGGCTAAATTCGTGTTAGAATACCAATTATTAGGTCAAGCATGGGCGCAATGTACTATTACGACAGGTGACACATCCACAACCATTATTGCATCCTATTTGTTCGATGCGCTGTCATCACTGGCAGAGGCGGTACTCGCTATTGCCAAAGGGCGAGACCAGGCCGAAGCCATCTTTGTGGATGAACCGCGAGAATATCATTGGGTTTTTGAACAAAGCGATCAGGTTCCCATTAAAATTCTGGAATTTCCCAAATGTTTTTTCTATCAAACTGCGGATAAAGGCAAAACCATTTTTGAGGCTCAATGTCCCCAAATTATCCTGGTACGAGCCATGATCCGGTGTTTGGCCGACGTGCTGCAACTGTATGGTTTGGATGGCTATCTCGCTCAATGGGGAAATCACGAATTTCCTGAAAAAACCTACCAGCAGTTGCGTTCCCAACTCAAACAACTCAAACAGCCGCCTCAATAAGCATTGCCGCTAACGCCGGTTGAACCATAAAAACATCGGGGCGCAGTTTTTGCGCCCCGAAATAACCCGTATCAAACCTGAAAACGCGCCACGCTCACGTCAGCCACTTGTTGTCCGTCATACGGAACAACTGCCGTGTCGTTTCCGCCCCATCCAGCGCTTTGCCACGCTCCAGGGCTTCATCCAACATCGGGGCCGACAAATCCAGACTCGACAGAATTGCCTGTGCCCGATCCCGCGCCTCGTGGGGTGTGGCGCAGTGATCCAGCACCAGACCCAGCATCTCCACACTGCGTTCCTGCTCACCGGTTTTAGCCAGCAGCGCGGCGATGCCCGTCAGCACCCACAGCGTCAGCGGTGTATCCCGAATGGTCGAAGCGGTGGTAAACGCCTCGTAGAAATGTTCTCGCGCCGTTTCGTAACTACCCAGCGCCGCTGCCACATCCCCCAAACCGCTGAGAGCCACCACCATACCGCTGTAATCATCATAATCGCGGTAGATCGTCAGGCTGGTTTCGTAACAGCGTCCGGCTTCATCGTACTCCCGCAGCATAAAGGCCAGATCACCCAGATGATCGAGCGCCGACGCCACGCCTTTTAAATTGCCCTGCGCCTCATTCATCGTCAGGCTTTCCTGGAGATACTGCCGCGCTTCGGCAGCGTTGCCCTGCGCCCGCTCCACCGCCCCCAGATTCAGCAGCGCTTCGGCAATATCGCTGTGATCCCCGACATCCCGCGCAATCGTTAAAATTTCCTGCAAGCGCTGCCGGGCTTCGGCGTAATTCCCCTGGAAGCGCGCCACCAGCGCCAGGTCTTCCAGACTCATCGCAATCCCGGT
>DATALK010000156.1:0-5304 GCA_036261085.1 Phototrophicaceae bacterium
ATAAGATCGGCGGTTTTTTTGGCGGCCATAATGCCCGCCAACCGCGCCACGACCAGCACATCCCCCTTTTTAAGCGCCCCGGCCTGAATCAGCCGCAGCGTTTCCGGCTGCATATAAACCGCCCCGCCCGCCACCGCCACCCGCTCAGTCTCCAGCTTCGCGCCAACATCCACCATACGGGCTGCGCCGTGTTCATCCAGGTGCGTTAAACGATTATCTACCATCTTTTCCTTGAGCCTGTTAACTTCCGATTAACCTCAAACTCGTGCCCATTATAACTGACAGGTAGGCTTGTTTTACACCCCACGCCCATGTATACTGCACAGAATTCCAATGGTAATGTACCCGGAGAAACACTCCTGTGAGCATCTTTCGTAGTGGGTTGGCGAAAACCCGGCAGTCCTTTTTTGGGCGCATTTCTCAACTCCTCGGCAGCACCGATATTGATGATGAAACCTGGGATGACATCGAAGCGCTGCTCATTCAGGCCGATGTCGGCGTCACCGCTACCGCCCAAATCATCGAAAGTTTGCAGGGGCGGGTGAAACGTGAAGGCATCACTCGCGCTGAAGAATTAAACGCTGCCTTAAAGGAAACGTTACGTTCGCTGCTCACCACGCCACCACCGCTGAATATCAGCGGGCGGCCTCTTTCGATCATTTTGATTGTGGGAGTTAACGGCAGCGGCAAAACCACTTCGATTGCTAAACTGGCAAACCGGCTGAACCGCGCCGGACGCAAAGTGATGCTGGCCGCTGGCGACACCTTCCGCGCCGCCGCTATTGAACAACTTCAAGTGTGGGGGCAGCGGGTCGGTGTGCCAGTCATCGCCGGAAAACCCGGTTCTGACCCTGCCGCCGTTGTCCACGATGCCACCGCTGCCGCTAAAGCGCGCGGCAACGACATCCTGATTATTGATACCGCCGGACGCCTCCACACCAATTACAATTTAATGGAAGAACTGGCAAAGATGCGGGCGGTTTCCGGCAAAGTCATTGCCGATGCGCCGCACGAAACGCTGCTGGTGCTGGACGGCACTACCGGCCAGAATGCTTTGCAGCAGGCGCAAAAATTCCGCGAAATGGTAGACATCACTGGCGTAATTGTGACCAAACTGGATGGCACGGCCAAAGGCGGTATGGTTTTTTCCGTCTTTAACGATTTAAAGTTGCCCGTCCATTATGTCGGCCTGGGTGAAGGGGTCAACGATCTGGTTCTCTTCAGCCCGGAAAACTTCGTTAACAGCCTGTTTGATGAAAACTAACCCGTCAGGGTGCATCATTAACCGCTCGACTTGAAACCCACACCTGGAGGATTTTGAGAATTCGATGGAAAGTTTAGTCAGCCTGTTAAACAACTTAAAAGACCGGATTGATGGGCTGATGGCGCAGTTGGATGTTGAAGGCAAAACCGAGCGCATTCACCGGCTTGAAGAAGTATCCGGGGCTGCCGACTTCTGGAACGACCCGGACAGCGCGCAAAAAACCATGCAGCAAGTTTCCCGCCTGAAAGCCGAAATGGAACACTGGCAAAGTGTGACCCACCGGATTAATGACGCCCTGGAACTCGCCCAGATAGATGATCGCAGCCTGCTGGATGACCTGACCGCCGAAGTTAATGCCCTGACCGAAACGGTTGACCGAATGGCGCTGCAAACGCGGCTCTCTGGCCCCTATGATCGAGAGAACGCTATTCTCGCCGTTCACGCGGGCGCGGGCGGCACCGACTCGCAGGATTGGGCGCAGATGTTGGAACGCATGTATCTGCGCTGGGCGGAAGATAACGGCCACAAAGTCGAAATCATTGAACGCAGCGAGGGTGAAGAAGCCGGAATCAAAAGCGTGACGATGAGCATCAAAGGTGAATACGCTTATGGTTATCTGCAAAGTGAACAGGGCGTTCACCGCCTCGTGCGCCTGAGTCCCTTTGATGCCGCGCATCGCCGCCATACTTCGTTTGCAAAAGTGGAATTGTGGCCGGATATTCAGGGCCAGATTGATATTGAAATCAACGAAAACGACCTGAAAATTGACACCTACCGGGCGGGTGGCGCGGGCGGCCAACACGTCCAGAAAAACGACACGGCGGTGCGGATCACTCATATGCCCAGCGGGATCGTGGTGCAATGCCAGAACCAGCGCAGCCAGATGCAAAACCGCGAACGCGCGCTGCAAATTTTAAAGGCGCGCCTGTTTGAAATGGAACGCCGCAAGCAGGAAGCGCAGCTCGCCGTCCTTAAAGGCGAAAATATCAACGCCGAATGGGGCAACCAAATCCGCTCTTATGTGCTGCACCCCTACCAGATGGTCAAAGACCACCGCACCGATTATGAAATGGGCAATACCGGAGCCGTCCTCGATGGCCGCCTGAATGAATTCATGGATTCGTACCTCCGCACGAAGGTCGTTTTGAAGGTCGGCAGTTAAAGCCTTTATCCCCAACATCTCAAAAACTATTTACAATAACAAGTAGAGGGAAACATTTCCCTCTACTTGTGTTTATTACCGGAACCAACAAAGGGGAATACAGTCCATGAGTACACCCAACGAAAACCTGGGCGAAAAGGCCAACGAACTCAAACAGCGTTACGAAGATTTTATCAACCGCGCCAATCTCGCTGATCTGACCAACCGCGTCAGCAGCCTGACCACCAATCTCAACGAACTACCCGCCATGATTGCAGAAATCCGCAGTCGGGGTTATGTTTTCCGTGCCTTCCTGGAAAAAAAGTCGGAAGTGCTGGCCCAACAGTGGCGCGGCCAGCAGAGCCGCATAAACAACACCATTCAGCGTGAAATTGATGGCTTCCGCGAACAGCTTAATCACGCTGAAGCCGCCGTGCGCCAGATTAATTTCCGCCCCACCCTCCCGGCAATCTCCGGCCTGGAAAGTACCCTGAACCTGGTACAGACCCAAATCGAGGCGGCGGAAGAGCGAATTCAGGCCATGTTCTCAGCGCTTGAATCGGAACTGAACACCACCAAAAGCCAAATTGAAGAAGTGAAATGGTTCTTACAGCAAAAAGAAGAGGCTTGTTTTGATTTTTATCCCGGCGAGGCCGTCTTTATGGCCGCCAAAGCCGAATGGGTTGCTACCGGCAAAGGCAAAGAAGACCCCGATGGCATCCTGTTCCTGACCGACCAACGCCTCGTCTTTGAACAAAAGGAAACCGTCGGCGGCGGCTTATTCCGGCGCGGCGAACAGAAACAGGAAAAAGAATGGGAAGTCCCTTTAAATGCGGTTGAAGATGTGCAACCGGAAAACAAAGGCTTCCTGGGCGGCAAGGATATGCTGCACTTCACGCTGGGGCGCGGTTCCGACTATCCCAAAATCACCGTAGAAGTCAAAGGCGGCGTGGACTGCAAATACTGGGTGCGGGAAATCAAACGCATGTTGAGCGGTGAAGTGAAAAATGAACGCGCCAGCCAGCCCGACCCGGAATTGATCGAAAAACTCCGCGAAGCGCCCACCCAATGTCATGTATGCAGCGGCCAACTACCCCGCCTTGTCGCTGGACAGACCGAAGTTGAATGTGAATACTGCGGCACAGTTATCCGCATTTAGTCCCATAAACCTGGGAATTGATGGGAATCTGGAGCAGTTGGGCAAACTAACTGCCCCAGATTATCAACTGGAGACCAGAACACTAACGAACAACCGCCGCTGAAGACTGCCGGGGCGCAGTTGCGGACGGCACACTTTGATCCGCAATTTGGCGTCTGAAATCCACCATAATCCTGATAAATTGGCGCGGCTTCTCAAAATGGAAACCATGACCGGATTTCACCTTGATGAAGGTGGTATCCTTAATCAGCGAACGGGCGCGCTCCGCTTCGGTTCCGTCCATCGCCCCTAAGAGAATGCCATTTTCATCATACAGCCAGATGGCATGGATTAAAACCGATGGACAGGTAATCCGTGAACAGGCTTCCCCATGATCGAAGTTCTTGTGCCAGGAACCATCATAGAAGGTGTCGCCAAAGTGAGGATCATAGGTTTCTATCGGACGCACCATCTCATTCATCACCGGCGGCATGAAGAAAATCCACAAGGGCTGCTGGGGATGTCTTCTCCGGTAAGCCAAAGCATACCTGATAATCTTGTGCCGGGCCTCTTTAAAGAACAGCAGCCAATAACTGTTCTTAAACAAGAACGCGGGAAAGTCGGTCTCCTCAGTCTGGTTCAAAAAACGATGACAGTTGATGTCCAAATCCACATAATTGAACGTTTGCTGAATACGCGGGAATTCCGACGAAAACAGCGGCGGGTCTTCCAGCACAATGCCCCGTACCTGTTCAGGCGCATTCGCCGCTAACCAGACCGTCAGCAAGCCGCCGGATGAATGCCCGGAAACCACCGCCGGTTCTTGGATGACCTGTTTAATAAACTGCACCAGATCAGTTCCCATCGCCGTCGCGCTGTAAGCCTGCGGATTCTGGCTGGATTGGCCGTGTCCATGACAATCTACGACATAGATATGATAATGTTTTGAGATAGCAGGCAGCACTCTGGCATAGTTAATCCAATCGGAAGTCTGAGCATGGATGAGCAGCAGCGCGGGGCCGTTGTTCGGGCCTTCACCATAATTAAGGATAGTCCTTTCATTCACCCGAAACTGCTTTTCCTTGAACCCGGCCCATTTCACCCGCAGCCCATCCCATTTGAAATAGTACCGATTGCGCGCCACGTACCCGGCGACAGTCGCCGCAACCAGGCTAACAAGAGCCAAAAGCACTTTGATGAGCATGTTTGTTCCCCCCATAGGTTGTGGTATCTGGATATGTTCCCCGACCAGAATTACTCTTCCGGGTCTTCCTTGTATTCTCTGGCGTTCAAAATCTCGTTGGCGAATTGTTGCAGAACTTCGTGTTTCACAATGGCGATTCCCTGCGCTTCGTCACCCAGCAGCAGCAAAATATCTCCCGGTTTGATATTGAATAAGTCGCGCGCTTCTTTAGGAATTACGATTTGCCCTTTTTCGCCGACTTTTACCGTCCCAAAGATGTGTTTGCCATTTGATGGCTTCATCTAAACCTCAAGTTCTCCCATAAGTAGAATTTATATAACCAGTATAACTAATCATACTTTACGTGAGAATTCATGTCAATATCCCGCTAAAGTGAGGGGGCATTTCAAGTTATGGCGTTAAGAATCAGGGAATAACCCGTTGCTGAAAGATCATCTCTTGATTCTAGCGCCGAGTTACATTATTATAACAATGGGCGTATTTGTAGCTTTTACCCAAAAGTTGCTAGTTGACAACACATGACAATTTCCATATACTTTTTCCTACAAATGGTCAAG
>DATALK010000159.1:0-2038 GCA_036261085.1 Phototrophicaceae bacterium
GCCCTACCATCCCCCTGCTTGACAAACCGCTGCCGCTCACTCTATACTATCCGTTGTGGATATATCCGCTGTAGAGCTAAGGTTTTAGGATGCCAGTTTTTGCTGTTCAATGGGCCATGCGCCTGTATCGCTGGCTGCTCCGGTTGTATCCGACGGCATTCCGGGAGCGGTACGGCCACGAGATGGCGCAGGTTTTTAGCGACGAATGCCGAGCCAGATGGCGGCAGCACCCGCCAAACGGTTTACTGGCGTGGTGGGTGCATACTCTGTTGGATTTAGCGGTGACGGCGAGCAGCGAACATCTGGCGCAATTCAGGAGACAGAAGATGGCTTATCTGCGCCATACGGTTTTTCTCGGCCTGCTCATTTTGACGTGGGTGATCCTGTTTTTCACGCTCGCGTTTTTCGCCCAATTGATCCTCGCGCCCTGGGATACTGCGCTAACGCAACCGGCGCTGGGAACGTGGCAGCGCACCTTAAACGACTTCTTTGAAAGCGGTGGCGGTGGGGTGCTGGCGCTGCCGGTCATTCTGACCAGTGTCGGCTTCGCGCTGCGGACTATCAACCGCCATTCTGGCGCGCTGGCCGCGTTTATCGTCTCAAACGCACTTTTTTTCGTCGGTCTGATCGCGCTCTTTGGGATTGCCTGCACCATCAACAATACAATTTTGTGGCCGTACCCGCCGGTTTTATACGACCCGAACTACGAAGGTTATCACCGTTCGGTTTTCCCGCTGCTGGTCATTGGCGCGGCGTGTGCCATCTGGCTGCGGTATCAACGGCGTATCCAGAAAAATCGGAGCGCGACGCTTGCAGTCTAAAATCATCAGGGCGAGCCAACATGGTTCGCCCTGATTTGTGTTATTCACTGCCGCAGGTGGTGGGAATCTCGACGCCTGCCGTCGGGCGGGGTTCTAACTCAACCGGGACTTCAAACGTTTCGCTCCCCCGCACGATCATAAAATTGACCGTATCACCGGGGCGCGTATTGGCGACCAGATAGGCCAGCAGTTCGTCCATCGTGGCGATATACTGCTGGTTGACCGCAACAATGATGTCGCCGCCGACACAGACATCCAGGCCGCGAATCTGCTCGACCCGGCTGCCGCCTTGCAGACCCGCTTTCGCGGCGGGTGAATCGGGCGTCACATTTTCGATCATCACCCCAGCGCTCACGGGCAGATTGAGCGGCTCGGCCAGCGCCACCACGCCTAGTCCCGCCTCAGACGGTTGGCTGGTGATGCCGACCCAGGGATACGCCACCTGCCCGGTTTCGATCAGTTCCGGCACAACTCGCCGCAGGGTACTGACCGGAACAGCAAAACCAACGCCCTGAAAAACACCGCTTTCGGTGCGAATGGCGGTGTTGACGCCAATCACTTCCCCGTGTGAATTCAGCAGCGGCCCGCCGGAATTGCCGGGGTTAATGTCCGTATCCACCTGGATAATGGAAGGATTTTGGAAACCGGGCGTGATGTCGTTACTCAACAGTTCCGCCGAAGGCAACTGTCGCCCCAACGCGCTGACAATGCCCACCGTCATCGAACTTGCCAGCCCGAAGGGATTGCCAATCGCAATGGCGCGATCTCCAACTTGCAGAATTTCCGAATCCCCAATCACTACCGGGTGTAAATGTTCAGCGGGGACATCCACTTTAATAACAGCTAAATCGCTGAACAAGTCCAGGCCAATGAGTTTGGCTTCGGCGACATATCCATCCGAGAAGGTGACATAAATTTCGACAGCATCTTCCGCCACATGGGCATTGGTGACAATGTGGCCGTTCAGATCATACACAAACCCTGACCCGCTGCTGACCGCGCCCGACACATCCGGGTGATCGGGAATTTCGATGGTCACTTCCACGTTAACCACTGAGGGCGTCACCCGTTCATACAGGTTCGCCAGCAGCAGATGTTCGGCATCAGCGGCGCGAATCACGTCATCCGAGACCGGCGTCGGGATCGCCGTTTGCTGATAGGCCACACTGACCGGGAGATTTTCGACGGGCGTGCTGGCAACCGCGCGGGTGGTCAAC
>DATALK010000164.1:0-6474 GCA_036261085.1 Phototrophicaceae bacterium
AGCAATCGGACGCCACCAATCGAGGTGATGGTGATGGACACATCCACATTGTCAGTGCCCGCAACCGTTATCTCGCGTGTCCAGCGGGCCGAGAAATTGTCGGTCTGCCAGCCGCCCAGCGGTGCGCCGTCGCCCCAGTCGAAGTTGATATTAAATTTGTATTTGGGGTCAATCTGGTAATTCCATCTACCGGCTTTGCCCAGCGGTGTCAGGGCGGCTGGTTCGGCGGGTCCGGTCAGGGTTTTGTTCGGAAAATATTCGCCCCACCAGTCCGCGCCGCCCAGATAGACGCTGCTGTCGACACGCCACCAAGCCGGGGTGTTGATGCTATCCAGATGCGGCATCAGGAAGTTTTGATCTGTTGGCGTTGGCGTTAGGGTATCAACGTCGGTGGGGCGCGGCGTGGCCGAGGGCGTGACCGGTGTTGCCGTAAAGGGTGTTTGATTCGGATCAATGGTCTTTTCCGGCAGTTCCGGGTTCAGCTTATTAGGTGTTTCTCGCGGGGGGTTGGTGGCAACGGCAGTAACGGTTTTCCAGAAATCGCCCGGAGCGCCACCATTATCGGCCACGCTGTCGGGGCTGCAATCTTCCAGCCCGACCAGATTACAGACCGTGTTGCTAAAAACGTTAGCGATAGCCGGCCCGGTGGCAATGAGCGCGGCCATCAACGCCATAGCAACCAGGGTCAGAATCAGCGCGTATTCAACGAGTGCCTGACCGGGTGTGCTATGCCGCCAGAGCGACAAGAGCTTTTTTGTCTTATGATTCATAATTTCGACCCCTTATCCAATCGTTCCTGATTGGCTGCAAACGGGATGGCTGAGAATCTTCTTCCCCTGTGTTTATGTTACCTGATTATTGGCTGGAGACGATTTAATTTTTGTCCGTGAGTTGTACGAATGCGTTGACAAATTATCAAGCGACCATAGTAACCTTCAGTACTCGTTGATAATTACCCCCTGTGTTATGCTTTTAACAGCATTTTGACCAGTGGAGGGGCAAGGAAAATTATGGTGGCAACTATTATTGATGGGACCAGCATTGCCAATCGCATTCAGGCAGAAATTGCCGCTGAAGCCGCGCAGTTTAAGGAACAATACAGTTATATGCCGGGCTTAGGGGCGGTCTTGGCTGGCGATGACCCGGCTTCGGCGCAGTATGTGCGCATGAAGCGCCGGGCGTGTGACAAGGTGGGCTTTACTTCGGTAGCGCACACGATGACAGCGGCCAGCACGCAGACAGAAGTTGAAGCGGCGGTGCGCCAGTTGAACGATGATCCCACGATTCACGGGATTCTGGTGCAGCTTCCATTGCCCAAACATATTGACGAAGAGGCGGTTCTCCGGCTGGTGAGCCTGGATAAAGACGTGGATGGTTTTCACCCGGAGAATATCGGACGGCTGGCAATGAAAGGCCGCGAACCGTCGTTTACGCCCGCGACGCCCACCGGCTGTATGGTGCTGCTCAAAGAAATCGGCGCGAAAATTGAAGGCGCGAACGCCGTTGTGATCGGGCGCAGTAACATCGTTGGGCTGCCGGTCGCGCTGATGCTCCTGAAAGCGAATGCGACGGTGACGGTGTGCCACAGCCGGACGAAAAATATTCCCGACATTGTGCGGCAGGCGGATATTATCATCGCGGCCATCGGCCAACCGGAATTTGTGAAGGGCGCGTGGATTAAACCGGGCGCGGTTATCATTGATGTGGGCACGAACAAAGTTGATGACCCAACTACGGAAAAGGGGTATCGCTGGGTGGGCGATGTGGCGTTTGATGAGGCCAAAGACGTGGCCGGAGCGATCACCAAAGTTCCGGGCGGCGTTGGCCCCATGACGATTACGATGCTGCTCCACAATACCATGAAAGCCGCGCAGCGCATTGCTGGGCAGGTGATGCTTTAAATAAAGCCTCTGGCAATCTGATCTGTAGGGGCGGTTCGTGAACCGCCCAACTTTCCTCAGCTTAAATTCCTCTGCCGATAACTCATGTCAATTCTGATGCCGTTCTCATCAAAAAGTGGTGTAAAAAGTGGAATTCAAACGGGAAATCGGGTTTCCTTATAAGGGTATGGGAAAGGTGAGAACATGAGCCGGATATCACATTCTCCTGGACAAACACTGCTGATGTATTTGCAGTCTCTCAGCGGAGACGGTGAGACGGAATTCTTCCGCGAGTCGCTGCGGGTGATGTTGCAGCTGTTGATGGAACTGGAAGTCAGCGCACTGATTGCGGCGGAACCTTACGAGCGCAAAGGGGCGCGGCAGTCGTACCGGAATGGCTATCGAGAACGGCGATTGCGGACGGGTCTGGGAGAAATTGAACTCAAAATCCCCAAACTGCGGAAGGGAACCTATTACCCTAGCTTTATTGACGATTTGCCGACTGTCGAGACGATTTTGCTGGCGCTGATTCAGGATGCGTGCGTGCAGGGTGTGAATGCGCAGAATGTGGAAACGGTGCTGCGCCGGTTGGGCTTGGCAGCGGCGCAGCCGAGCCAGGTGGCCGAGATTGGCGCGCAGCTTGACGACCTGATTTACGAGTTCCGCCAGCGGCCTTTGAACGCGGCTTATGACCGGCTGGGGTTGGAGCGGGTTGATCTGGAGACGGCAAACCGGCGGTTGGCGCTGGTGGTGGCGGTTGGTCAGCACCCGAACGGTCAGCGGGAAATTCTGGGTTTTGAAGTGACACCCCACGCCGATGAGCGGATTTTCTGGATGGACTTTTTGCGCAATCTGAAACGGCGCGGCCTGGAACAGGTTGAGCAGGTGATGACAGGCGAAACCTATGAAGGTCTGCTCCCGGCAGTGCGGGAAGTGTTTGGCGCGGCGGTTTGGAAACCGGAACGCCGGAAAGTTTTTTACGGCCTGGATACACCCACGCTGGTTTCGGCGGTTTCGACGCTGCATTTGGAGGCCGACAGGCCCTTGGTTGGCGTTTCTGTTGTGCCTAAAGCGGAACTGGCGCTCACGCGGTTGACCGGTTTGGTGTTGCTGGCGGTACAGGCGGCCTGGTCTCAAGAATGGTTCTCCCTTTCCCAACCAACAGCCATGTTCGAGTTATCGTAGCGAGGTGTAACGATGAGCAATGTCATTCCAATGGTCATTGAGCAGGGCAATCACGGCGAGCGGGCGTATGATATTTATTCGCTGCTCCTAAATAAACGCATCGTGATTCTGGGGTCGGAAGTGAATACGCCGGTAGCGAATTTGATTGTGGCGCAGCTTCTTTACCTGGACAGCCAGGATGCCGAACGACCCGTGCAGATGTATGTGCAGTCGCCCGGTGGCGATGTGTACGCCGGGTTGGCGATTTACGACACCATCCAGCAAATCGCCGCGCCGGTGGGTACGGTAGCAGTCGGGCGGACAGCCAGTTTCGGCACGGTGGTGCTGACCGCCGGAGCGCACGGAATGCGTCATGCTTTGCCGAGCGCCACGGTTCACATGCACCAGCCCTGGGGCGGGACGCAGGGGCAGGTGTCCGATATGATGATCCAGACCAAAGAGTTCGTGCGGCTGCGCGAGTATCTCAACGACATTTTTGTGTGCCATACCGGACAAGATCGGGAAACCATCGAACGGGATACGGATCGGGACATTTTCCTGACTGCACAGCAGGCGGTAGATTACGGGCTGATTGATGGCATTCTGACCGGGCGTAAAACCCAGATGATACCCGCGCCAGCGCTGGCGGCGCTGAGTTATCGTTAGGCAGACACGGTATAATTCACGGCATTTCTAGCAGGAAAGGGGAATGCCGTGAAATTTTTGCGAACCGTTAACGGTGAGGTGGCGGCAGAAGCGCTCGGATTGATTCTGCCGCATGAGCATTTGTTTGTGGATTTGCGCGGGCCGCACGTTCCCGGTTACGCCGAGGGGGAGCGAGAGACGGTGGCTCGTCTGCTCAAACCCTGGCTGGAACGGGCCGAGGCCGCCGGTGTGACCGCACTGGTCGAATGCAGTACGATTGGCGTGGGGCGGAATATCCCGGTGCTGCAACATCTGGCGCAAATTACCCCGATTCACATCATCGCGCCAACTGGCGTCTACCGCGAAGCCTATATTCCGGCCAATCTGCGTGAAACCAGCGTTGAAGCGCTGGCTGAGCTGTGGGCGCGCGAATTGACGGAAGGCATTGATGATACGCCGGTGCGGGCCGGGTTCATCAAAATTGCGATGAGCGACGATGGCCCAACCCCATTGGAAGAACGCAATCTGAGAGCGGCAGCACGTGCCAGTCAGCAAACCGGCGCGGTGATTGCCAGCCATACCAGCGGCGGCGCCCAGGCGATTCGACGGGAATTGGACATCCTCGAAGCGGCGGGACTGGATTTGGGCCGCTTCATCTGGGTTCATGCGCATACCGAACCCGATCCGGCGGTTCACCTGGAAGCGGCCAAACGTGGCGCGTGGGTGGAGTTTGATGCCATTGGCGCGCTGGATTGGTTCCCCGAACAGTCGAAGATGGTGGATTTTGTCCTGCATTTGCTGGACGCGGGTTTTGGCGATCAGATTCTCCTATCGCACGATGCCGGTTGGTACGAACCCGGCCAACCGGAAGGCCGTCCGGCCAAAGGGATGCGTGGATACACGGCACTGGTCGAGACTTTTATTCCGGCACTGAAGGCGCGGGGCGTGGACGACGACATCATCAGACAAATGACTCAGACCAATCCGGCGCGGGCGTTCGCGTTTGGATAGCGGCGGCAGAGAAGTCACTAGTCTTCAGTCGCCAGTCTTTAGTCAAATGCAGTGGGGCAGGCGATGATTTGGGGCGGGTGGGCAAAGCCGGAAAAGCGGACAAGGGCGGGGCCATACCCGCCTTTGTGATTCCGTAAGCGTGCTATAATCGGCTGTAAACCGGAGCCAACACACCCAAAGCCAAACGCCGATATGTCCCATATCTTTATCAGCTACAGCAAAAAAGACCGCGAGTATGCCCGTAAGCTGGCCGACAAGCTGCTTGCCGAGGGCTTTGACGTTTGGATTGATGATCGGATTGATTATGGCGAGGATTGGTGGCGGACGATTGTTCGCAATATCTGTAGCGCCAGTGCTTTTATCGTCATTATGACTCCTGATTCTGATACTTCTGAATGGGTACAGCGAGAAGTTACCCTCGCCGACAAACATAAAATACCGGCATTTCCCCTATGGTTAGAGGGCGATTTTCATAATAGTGAAAATTGGGCAATCTACGTTAGAACTCAGTATGCGGATGTGCGCGGAGGAATGCTGCCTAGCGACGATTTTTACCTTCGTCTAGGTAATGCTGTGTCACCTAAAGCAACCCCAGATGTAGAGGTAGATAGAGTGCCTGCGGCCCAAGAGGGCAAAGTGGCAGGAGCGGTTCACGAACCGCCCCTACAAAACCCACAGCCGCAAAAACTCATTCTTCCTAATGTGTCCACTATCCTGCCGCCGCCGTTTGAATGGTGCGAAGTCCCAGCGGGGAGGGTGACAATCGAATACGGCGAAACAGATTACAAAACCTTTGATATTCCCGCGTTTGCTATCGCTAAGTATCCGATAACCAATGCACAGTATCAGGTATTTGTAGATGCTGTAGATGGTTATTGTAATACGAGGTGGTGGGCATACTCGGATTTTGCAAAGGAACTGCGTAAGACTACCCCTCAACCTCGAAAATCTTTTCGAGCAGTTAGTGAGATGCCGCGAACAAATGTTACATGGTATGATGCCATAGCATTTTGTCAATGGCTAACCATACAAGTGACGACCCCTAAAATTACAAATGACGTTTTAGTGACTTTGCCGACTGAACAACAATGGCAGCGTGCTGCCCAAGGGGACTCTTCATGTAAGTATCCTTGGGGTGATGATTTTGGCACAAGACGATGTAATACTAGCAACAGTCTCATAAATCAATTAACCCCTGTTACGAATTATATAGATGGTCAGAGTCCTTATGGTGTGTTAGACATGAGCGGAAACGCATGGGAATGGTGTTTGACTGGCTGGGATAATGATAGTATTAGCTTGAGGGATGAACTATTTCGTGTAATGCGCGGTGGTTCATTTATAGACTCTAAAACTCTAGCTCAAGTAACATATCGTGATGCCAGCTTCCCAGATTTAAGAAGCCTAAGTCGGGGCTTTCGGTTAGTAGCCAATACTTTACTCTAGTTGCTGGTTTTTGGCCGGCGACGACAACACACTAAGAGATTTTCATGACAACCCTCCTCCTGAAAAACATTCATACCCTGGTGACGATGGACGCGGCGCGGCGGGAAATCCGTGACGGGGCGGTATTCGTGCGCGACGGCGTTATTGAGGCCGTCGGTTCGCTGGCGGAGATCCCCGCGCAGACTGCCGACGAAGTATTTGATTTGCGGCAGCACATTGTTTTGCCGGGGCTGGTGAACACGCATCACCATATGTACCAGACGCTCACGCGCCAGCGCTGGCGGCGCTGAGTTATCGTTAGGCAGACACGGTATAATTCACGGCATTT
>DATALK010000166.1:0-4185 GCA_036261085.1 Phototrophicaceae bacterium
ACCGGGACGGGCAATTCGAAATTTATACGGTTAATCCTGATGGAACTGATTTGCAGCGTTTAACTCAAAATGATTCGGCGGATTTATCACCTTCCTGGTCACCTGATGGGAAACAAATAGCCTTCTTTTCCGCCGTAAGGAATAAAATTGACTTCTGTCCCATCCGGTTTCATCCGATAAAAGCCATATACTGTATCCCAGGCCGGAGCCATAGGTTTCCCGCGAGACGAAATGAAGGCAATTTGAGTTCCATCTGGCGACCAGGAGGCTGGGAAATTTCCGCCGTTACCTGCTTCCGTGATTTGGGTAACATTCTTGCCATCAGCATTCATGACGAAAATCGCAACTTCATCTGGTATTATCTTTCTCGAAAAAACGATTTGCTTTCCATCTGGTGACCAAATCGGAAATAATTCATCCTGTTGAGGTGTATTGGTCAAATTGATGAGATTACCACCGTCTGTATTCATAACAAAGATGTCACTGTAGAATGTCGAAGCAACATCGGAAAAGAAGGCTATTTGTTTCCCATCAGGTGACCAGGAAGGTGATAAATCCGCCGAATCATTTTGAGTTAAACGCTGCAAATCAGTTCCATCAGGATTAACCGTATAAATTTCGAATTGCCCGTCCCGGTTCGATGAGAATACAATTCGACCATTGGTAGTACATGCTGCCTGTGCAGCTACATATCGTTGCGCAAGAAAAACAACAAAGAAGCTCATTAGCAGAAATTTCAGTTTCATCAGTTTTAGTTTGCTCAAGTGAATCTATCCCTTGTCATTGCAGAAAATTCACGTCTTCACTTCCCGCAGCAATTCCGGCAGATGTTCGCGCACAAGTGCAATCAGCGTAGCGTAAGTGTCGGTTGCCAGCGTCGGCGCGAGAATCAGACTTTTGGTAAAACTGCCTGCCGCCCGTTCCAGCAACCACAAATCTGTGCCATACGTCGGCAGATTCGGCTGGTCTTTGAGCTGGTCAAAGCGTAACTTTTGCAGCGCCAGCGCAAATGCTTCGTACCGCTGCGAATCCAACGCATAAGTCATCGCTTTGTGATTGAATAGTTCCCGGTAGACCATTTCCAACACCGGCTGGGTTTTGCCGAAACGCCACGCTGTTCCTACCGAATCGTGAGCGCGCCGATCATGATAACGGATGGTCAGCCGGTACACACTGCTGATACCGGGTTGAAGCGCGACCTGGCTCAAAGAAGCCAGTTTGATCTGGTCAGCGATTGACCGTAATAAATACGCCTGGTATTCCACCGGTTATTTTACCCCACAGCCCCACGCCCCGAACGAATACATCAATTCTTTATTCTATTTTAAGCACAATTTTCCCGAACGCATCAAAATTAGCCAACATTTCCTGAGCTTGTGCCGCTTCGCTTATCGGAAAAACTGCGCCAATCACGGGCTTCAACCGGCCCTCAAAAATCAGCCCCATCACTTTCACAAAATCCTGGTGCGGCCCCATCGTGCTGCCGATAATATTGAGATGGCGGAAGAACACCTGCCGCAAATCCAGTTCTATGATTGGCCCGCTGGTCGCCCCCACCACCAGCAGCCGCCCGCCAATGCGCGTTGAGCGAATGCTATCATTAAAGGTCGCCGCGCCAACGTTATCCACCACCACATCAAAGCCCTGTTTATCCGTCATTTGGTAGACGACTTTGGCCCACTCCGGCGTTTCCTCCCGGTTGATCGTCACATCCGCGCCGAGTTCCTGCGCTTTCGCACATTTGTCGGCACTGCTGCCAATCACTGTCACTTTTGCCCCGGCCAATTTCGCAATCTGGAGGCTAGCCGTATTCACGCCGCCGCCCGCGCCAACGATCAGCACACTTTCACCCGCGCGCAGTCCCCCGCGCGTTATCAGCGAATGCCACGCCGTCAGGTACACCAACCCGGCAGCAGCCGCTTCTTCAAAGGAAATATGGTCGGGCAATTTGAGCAAATTCCGCTGCGGCAGCACCACATATTCGGCTGCCACTCCTGGCACACCCTCACCTAAAATGTGGATACGGGACTGGTTTTCTAACCCGGTCAGCAGCGCGGGACTGTCGGGATCAACTATCGTGGGGTCAATACAGACGCGGTCTCCCGGCTGGAAAGCCGTTACATTTGCGCCCACCTTGTCCACCACACCTGCGCCATCAGCACAGATGATATGCGGCATGGTCAGCTTCAGCCCCGGCCAACCGGCGCGCACGAATAAATCCAGCCGGTTGAGCGCCGCCGCTTTGATATTTAACCGAACTTCGTTCAGTCCCGGTTCGGGTACGGGCAAATCATCCACCACCCGAATAACCTCTACTCCGCCGTGCCCGGTAATAACTGCGGCTTTCATGATGGAGTTTCTTCCTCGGTTGTGAAATCTACTTTTTCGTAAACATCCCGCAGTGCCAGCGTGCAGTCCACTGAGGGTAGCGTCAGGATGTCGTCCAGGCTGGTCGCATCGGTGAGCAACCATTGCTCACCCTGGCGAGTATAGTGTTCAACTCGCACGCTGTCCTGCGCAATCAGCAGATATTCTTGCAGCGACGCCAGCGTGCGGTAATGCTGAAACTTACGCCCACGATCATAAGTTTCTGTTGAGGGGGAGAGAATTTCAATAATCACCAACGGATTGAGCAGGGTATCATCTCGATCATCCTCAAATACCGATTCCCCGCACACAAGACTAATATCGGGATAGGTGTACTGGCCGTCACCGGTTTTGACGCGCATATCACTGGGATAGATTTCACACGGGCGCTGGCGTAGTTGAGAATACAAAGCCGCCCCGGTGCTCATTGCTACCAGATTATGATTTTTTTTCGCCCCAGTCATGGCGACGATTTCGCCATCGTAGTATTCATGTTTAATTTCGCTGGCGCGGTCAAAAGCTAAATACTCTTCTGGCGTCATTGGCCGTTCTTTGGGTAAAACTGCCATTAGATACCCTCCTCAACTGCTGATTTTTCTAGCGTAATCCCAATTCGCTGCGGGCGATCACCAGGCGCTGAATTTCGCTCGTGCCTTCGTGCCGCGCTTATCCTGGCGGCTACCCTAGCCCCTATTATAACGGTGTTATAATGCGGGGTAAATCGGAGCAAAAATTTTACCTGTTGGAGGTCTTTTTAAAATGGCGCTGACGGCTGAACCGACCACTTTATTGTTAACCCTGACTGAAGAACACCTGGCGCTGCAAAAAGCGGTGCGCGATTTTGCGCAAAAAGAGATTGCGCCCATCGCCGCCGAGTTTGACGAGTCCGGCGAATTTCCCCTGGAAACGGTGCGAAAAATGGGCGCGATGGGTTTAATGGGCATCGAAGTGCCGGAAGAATACGGCGGCGCGGGTTTGGATGCGCTGGCCTACGTGCTGGCAATGGTCGAAATCGCCAAAGCGGACGCCAGCCACAGCACCATCGTCAGCGTCAATAATTCGCTGTACTGTCACGGCATCCTCAAATTCGGCACGGAAGCGCAAAAGCAGCAGTGGGTAACGCCCGTTGCCAGCGGCGAAAAAGTCGGCGCGTACAGCCTGACGGAGCCGATGTCCGGCAGCGACGCTGGGACGATGCAAAGTCGCGCCGTGTTGAATGACGCCGGAACGCATTACGTCATCAATGGGCGCAAAAGTTGGGTCACGAGCGGCCCAGTGGCGGATTGTTTTGTGCTGTTTACCATGACCGAGCCGGAGAAAAAACAAAAAGGCGTGACCGCTTTTTTGATTGATGCGCAGCAGCCCGGATTCATTCGCGGCAAAAAGGAACCCAAACTCGGCATTCGCGCCAGCGCCACCAGCGAAATCGTGTTTGATAACTACCTCTGTCCCATCGAAAACGTCCTCGGCCAGCCGGGAAATGGCTTTAAAATCGCCATGACTGTCTTAGACGCGGGACGCATCGGTATCGCCTCGCAAGCGCTTGGCATCGCAGAAGCGGCTTACGCGGCGTCCGTTGAGTATGCGCGAACGCGGCAGGCGTTTGGTGGGCCAATCGGCCAGTTCCAGATGATTCAGCAAAAAATTGCTGATATGAAAACGCGCATTGAAGCCAGCCGCCTGCTGATTTACAACGCTGTTCAGGCTAAAGAACGCGGCAAACTCACGGGCGAACGTTACACCCAGGAAGCCAGCATGGCAAAACTGTTCGCCAGCGAAACGGCTATGTTTGTGACCGACGAAGCGGTTCAGATTCAC
>DATALK010000169.1:0-12093 GCA_036261085.1 Phototrophicaceae bacterium
GCCGGGACATCCGCTGAGATACTGATCGGCGGGGCGGTAAAGGCGGGGGCTGCCGGAACCACGACGGGCGCGGGAATGGCAACCGGTGGCGGTGGCGTCCGCGTGAGCGTAAAAGCAAACGTCTGCACCCCGACATTGCCGTACCCAAAGGCCAGACCGTCGCCCACGACTTCGATCAAATCATCGCGCATCCAGCCAGTTTGGCCGTTAGGCAGCGCCACGCGGAGCCACTGGTAAACTTTGCCCTGGTAATTTTCCTGGGCTTCATCCGGGCGAACATCCTGGACCGCGAGCTGCCCCGTACCAACGGCGACTTTGCAAACAATGTCATAATTTTTCGCCGGGCCAGACCGCGCATTAACTTCAACAATCGAGGGGGTTTCGGGCAACCCGCGCACGTAAACCAGAAATGGTCCCATAATTTTCCTCCCCTGTAAAACCATACAAATTTATCATAGGCGATTCTAACCGTATCTAAACCTTAATGTTCAGCCTAGCACTGATTTTGCCAATTGCGCCTGTCGTGAAAATAAAAATCCCCGCGCCAGCAACGGACGTGGGGACAGAAATCCAACACTCAGGTCAATATGGATAACGATTGTAGGAGCCGCCCGGTGTGGCGGCCCTGGACACGCACCAGTTTTCTCCATGTCAATTTGTAAAAGCACATTATGGAGCGCTGAAATTAACCCTTGATGCTCCCGGCCAGCAGCCCGCGAATGAAATATCGCCCCAGCAGAATGTAAACCAGCAGCGTCGGCAGCGCGGTTAAAAACGCCCCGGCCATCTGCACGTTCCATTCCACAATCTGGCTGCCCGCCAGATTTTGCAGCGCGACGGTAATGGGTTGGGAGGTCGGCCCGGTGAGCGTGACCCCAAACAGGAATTCATTCCAGATTTGGGTGAACTGCCAGATGATGACCACCACAAAGCCGGGGGCGGAAATCGGCAGTACAATCCACCAGTACTGGCCGAAAAACCCCGCGCCGTCAATCGCGCCTGCTTCCAGCATTTCCGTTGGCACTTCGGCGTAGTAGTTGCGGAAAATCAGCGTGGTGATGGGGATACCGTAAACAACATGCACCAGAATCAGACCCGCAATGCTGCCATATAAACTGATGCTCTGTAAAAACTGCACCAGCGGAATCAAAATCGCCTGATAGGGGATGAACATGCCAAACAGCATTAGCGGGAAGATAATATTAGCGCCCCGGAACGACCACTTGGACAGCACATAACCGTTGATGCTGCCCAGCATGGCCGACAGCGCGGTGGCCGGGACGACCAGCATCAGGCTGTTAAGCAGGTTGGGGAGCAGTTTTTCCAGCGCGCGTTGGAAGCTCTCAAAGGTCAGACTGGTTGGCAGCTTCCACATGGTCGAGATGCTGACCTGATCAATGCTTTTGAAGCTCGTGACCAGCACCATGTACACCGGAATCAGGAACAGGATCGCAAAGAAAATCAGCAACCCGTAGATTAAAATGCGGGTGGGGCGGATACCGGGGCCGCGCCGGGCAGGAGTTTTGACCGAAACCGGAGCAGAAATCGTCGCGCTCATAATTGAGTCTCCGAACGGAGCTGCGTGTACAGGTAGGGAACAATCACCAAGGCAACCATTACCAACATAATCACCGCGATGGCCGCCCCCACGCCATACTTGGACGCGCGGAAGGTGGTTTGGTACATATTCATACCGGGCATATCAATGAACAGGTTGTTGCCGCCGCCCATTGTATAGACCAGATCAAAAATCTTGAGCGAGATATGGCCGAGGATAATCATCGCGCTCAGGGTAATCGGTTGCAGCAGCGGGAAAATGATATGCCGGTACATCTGCCATTCATTGCACCCATCCACGCGGGCCGCTTCTCGCAGATCATCGGAGACGCCGCGCAGTCCCGCCAGATACATCGCCATCGTGTAACCAGACATTTGCCAGCCCGCCGCCACCGTCAGCGCGACCAGCGCCACATTAAAGCCGTGCATTTCATCCGGTAAATGCAGGGATGACCGGGGAACATCAAAAGTGGTTAAGGCCAGCAGCAAAAACGCCGCCGCAGCGATAATAGCGGAAATCTGAGAACGTCGGCGCAGCGAGAAGAAAATCCCAAAGCCCATCCCTAACATGACAATAAAGGACAGCACATTTTGCCAATTGAAGGTGAGCCACTGATCCTGGCTGATAAACCAGTAGAACTCTCCGGCGGGCAGGCCCACAATGGTCGGCAGGACATTTAAACCGCTGCCGGGGTTAAACAACCATTTCCAGGCAACACCCGTCACCACAAACGACAGCGCCATTGGAAAGAGAAAGATCGTGCGAAAAATGCCCTCCCCCAGGATTTGTTGATCCAGCAGAATCGCCAGCAAAATCCCCACCAGCAGGCAGGCCACAATAAACATGAGGGTAAAAAAAACGGTATTCACCATATCAATACGGAAGCGTTCATTTAACAGGCCGGTGAATAAATCGTCGTAATTTTTTAGCCCGACATATTCAGCCGTTTCGCCCGCCAATCGCTGCTTCTGAGTGGAATTGGTGAGGGAGGTATAACCCGTCCAGGCGATAAAGCCATACACAAAGATGGCAATTAGAATCACCGATGGCGAGAGCATTAAAATAGCCGTTAAGCGATCTCGGTTCATAAATTTTTTCCTGAAAATATTCGTCAGGCACCGGCCAGTAAAAAACGAGGGACACGGCGCACCGTGTCCCTGTAAATCCATTAACTCAGAAGCACGGACTAGCTAAAAAGGATCAGCCACCCATCGTTTCTGCGGCCAGCGCGGCGGCAGTCGCCTGGGCCGTCTCAACATCGAGATCCGCCTGGAAGAGCGACAGGATATCCAGGAAGCCGCTGCTGAAGTCCGCCGGAGCCACAGCGCCATGCGCCTGGCTGCCAACAATGACATTACTCGTCCAGTCCTTGTAGGCGCTTTGGAAGTAAGCATTGTACAGTTTGGGGTCGCTAATGTTAGCGGTGGTGTTGGCCGGGAGCGAACCCTTCAGCGGGTTGAAAATATCCTGCGCTTCGGCGGTCCCCAGGAAGGACAGCCACGCGATGGCGGCATCCCGGTTCGGCACATCCAGCGGCAGACCAAACGTGTCCGACAGCATCATGAAGACGCCATCTGTGCCCGGCGCCGCCGCCCAACCGAAGCCCGTTTCCGGTTCCAACATGTTGTCCACCAGGAAATACCCGGCGGCCCAGTCACCCATGACGTTAAACGCGGCGCTGCCTTCAATGACCAACTTGGAAGCATCCTGCCAGGTGAGGGCATTCATGTCTTCATTCGCGCAAGCCAGAACCTGACCGAAGGTGTCCCACACGGCGGTGACATCTTCGCCGGCCCAATCGGTGGTGCCGTCCCACAGGCCGTTATATTTTTCCGCACCCAACACACCCAGCGCCACACTTTCCCACAGATGCGCTTGCGTCCACGCTTCGCCGACGGCCAGCGGCGTCACGCCCGCTTCTTGCAGTTTCGGGCAGGTGTCGGTCAGGAATTCGTCCCAGGTCGCCGGAACCGTGACGCCCCACTCTTCCAGTTTGCCCGGAACATACCACAGTACGTTCGAGCGGTGAATGTTCACCGGCACCGAGTAGATGTTGCCTTCGGCGTCGCTGATGAGGCTCAACAGACCTTCGGGGAATTCTTTCATCCAGCCGTTGGCGTCGAAAATGTCATTCAGCGGTTCCATTTTGCCAGCCGCCACCCACAGAGTGTTCAGTTCCGCGCCCGCATGAACCTGGAAACTATCCGGGGGATCGCCGCCTTCCATCCGGGTGGCGAGGACGGCCTTCGCATTAACGCCCGAACCACCGGCGACGGCGGAGTTAATCAGGTTGATGTCAGGATAGAGTTCTTTAAATTTAACAATGAGGGCGTCCAGACCGGCAGCTTCACCGCCGCCCGTCCACCAGGAGAAAATTTCGAGATCGCCACTGGGGGCGGCATCCTGCGCCGACACCATGCTGAAAACCCCTAATGTGACCAGTGCCAACACGGCCACCAGCAAGAACAACTTACGGCTTTGCATCATCTTGCTCCTTAAAATCATTTTACGAAAAGTAAAATACTACCTGAAACCGATTTCATAAGTGAAATGCGCCTTCAGATAAATTTGAGTTTATACCACATTCCTAAGGTTATGCCATTGGGTGGGTCAGTTTTGGATACATTGCACACATCGGGGAAGTCACCGGATTCCCCAGCTTAGGGGTGTTTATCCGCTGGTTTAATTAAGCGCCAGGTCGTGAAGTCGCGGCAGTAATCACACAGGTCGGGCGGCTGCGCGCCAAAGTACGATTGGCCGCAGTTGGGGCATTCCCAGATTTGGGTGTCCAGGTGTCGTGGCCGGGCCTCCGACTGGCGCTCCGGTGGGTTTGGGGGCGGTTCAGATGGGCGGTGTGGTTTTGCCATGTTGGGGCCTGTTGCGTAATGTGGGCATAAAACCTTTTTCGTACTGCGTTGGTGTACCAGAACAAGTGACCGGATTAATTTATCAGCTTATCATGGGATGGGGTTCGATGGAAGCACAGGCTTGACAGTTTGCCATTTCTTGCGTACAAACGAGCGCTGCATCACCTAGCGGAGTACAATTTTTTATGTATCATAATTCCTCGGTAGCCGTTGTTGTTCCCTGCCACAACGAAGAACTCCTCATCACGCGCGTCCTGGACACCATGCCGGATTATGTTGACCGGATTTATATTGTGGACGATTGCAGCACTGACCGGACGGCCAGTGTCGTGGCCGATTATATTGGCAGCACCGGCACCACCCGCGTGCAATTTATCCAGCACCAACTGAACCAGGGGGTGGGCGGCGCGATTGTGACTGGTTACAAACAGGCGCTCCAGGATAACATGGATGTTGTCGCGGTGATGGCCGGTGATGCGCAGATGGACCCGGACGACTTGCCACTCATTATTGGGCCAGTGACCGATGGCGCAGTGGACTATACCAAAGGGAACCGGCTGGTCACTGGGGAAGCCTGGAATCAAATCCCCCGTGTGCGCTACCTGGGCAACGTGTTACTCTCACTGATGACCAAAATCGCTTCTGGCTACTGGCACATTTTTGACTCCCAGACCGGTTATACCGCTATTTCCCGCAAAGCCTTACAAACCCTCGACTTGGATGGTTTGTGGAAACGCTATGGTTATCCCAATCACCTGCTGATTATGCTCAATATCCATAATTTTGCGGTGCGGGATGTGCCGGTAAAACCCGTTTATAACATCGGCGAAAAAAGTGGCATTCGGATTTGGCGGGTCATCCCAACGATTTCGCTGCTGCTGCTGCGTGGTTTTATCCAGCGGTTATTCCAGAAATTTATTGTTCGGGACTCGCACCCACTGGTGTTATTTTATTTCTTTGGCGGGCTGACTTTTTTCCCCGGTCTGCTGTTTGGGCTGTATCTGTTTTTTTACCGTCTGCTGGTTGGCCCAGTAGCGCCCACTACCGCACTGTTTCCCATGTTCCTCATTATGTTCGGCTTGAATTTTTTGATGTTTGCGATGTGGTTTGATATGGATTACAACCGGCATCTGCGGTAAGAGGCCAGCATCAGCTTTAGGTATTGCTGTCGGGGCGATCTATCAGATCGTCCCGATTTATTTTGTCATCGGGGAACGGTTTATCGTTCGCTGTTGACGAGCCGCAGCAACGCAATCTGTTCCGATACCAACCCCAACATAAAGACAAAAATGCCGATGGTGGTAATTAACCCGCCAAAGCCGCTGAACCGTTGCTGCACCGCCAATTGTGACAACACGTAACCACCACCGGCCAGAATCAGCAGCAGGCTGACTGGCAGAAAAATCTTGAGCGGCACAAATAACACCGCTAATCGGGTGATAGTCAATAAAAAGCGCAGGCCATCTTTCAGCGGGCGGACTTTACTTTTGCCCACTCGTGCCGGGGCCGCAAACGGCTGGTACTTCACGGCATACCCGGCCCGAAAAAAAGCAATCGTCAGCGTCGTCGGATATGAAAACGCATTGGGGAGCAAGTAGACAAAATTTTTGGCAATATGGGCATTGAGGACCCGAAAACCGGAGGTTAAATCCGGGACCCAATCGCCGACCACATAAGACGCATAGGCGTTAAAAACCCGGTTGGCAATATTCCGGTGGCGTTTAGCGTCCGATTCAGCGGTGCGCGCGCCGACGACCATATCATATGGGCCAGCATGTTGTAACAGGTTGGGGATTTCTTCCGGCGGATGTTGGCCGTCAGCATCCATTAAAACAATAATATCGCCGGTTGCCGCCCGAATGCCCGATTTGACCGCCGCGCCATTCCCAATGTTATACGGATGCCGGACAACCCGCGCCAAATCACATTGACTGGCAATGGCCGCCGTTTGATCCTGAGAGCCATCATCCACGACGATAATTTCGTCGGCGACTTCGAGCCGGACGACGCGCTCCAAAATGCTGCCAATCACCGCTTCTTCATTATAAGCGGGCATCACAATGGAAACGCGCTGCGAGTTAATCAAGATTATGAACCTCATGTGGCGACCAAAACTGGTGGGTGATTGTACTCATGTTACCAGCCCGATACTACCGTGAGGTTCTTTCTGCCCGGCCCCGCCGCGCTATCCCGCCTGATGGCTAAGGTTTAGATAGGACGAGACGTCGCTGGCAGCCAACACGGCTCGCAGCGCCGCGTCTTTGGCTTTGGCTTCTAGCATCAGATCAAAATCACCAAATTGGCGGCATAGGTCTAACACAGCACGAAATTCCACTGGATCGGCCATATCCGCGTGCGCGCCAAACCGCCCGCCCACCGCCTGCGATGAAAAATGCACTTTCGGCGGACCATCGGCGGCTTTCCAGGTGGCGAATACTTCCGGCAGCAGCGCTCTGGCGGGCAGCAGCGAGGGGTACAGCCGGTCATGCAAATGATCGAACACCACTGGCAGGCGCGTCTGGTGCGCGATTTCCACCACCTCAGCCAGATTGTAACCGCGTTCGTCATGTTCGATGACCAGCCGCCGCCGCACCCTGTCCGGCAGCGTCTTGGCCGCCGCGATAAACCGTTTGGCTGCCGCCGGTTTATCGCCATACACGCCGCCGATGTGTAACACGACCTTGTGCTGGCCGTCCAACCCCAGCGCGTCCAGAAACCGCGTCGCATACACCAGTTCCGCTAACGACGATACGCGGACGGCTTCGTTCGGCGAATTCAACACGGTATATTGGCCGGGGTGCATCGAGAGCCGCATTCCATGTGCGAGTACAAACCGGCCAAGAGCCGCTAACGGTTCAGCAAATTCTTCCCACCAGCGCAGCGTATTGACCGGATGCGATCCGAATGGAATCACGCTCGACCCCACGCGGAAGCAGCGCCAGCCGTGTTCCTGGTTGTGCCGCAGAATTGCTGCCAAATCCTCCAGATTGCGCGCGATCAGGCCTCGCAGTTTATCCGGCGTGGCCGCTTTGAGCTGGCAGTTGTGGTTGGTGGTTAATCCCGTAAGCTGCGAAATACAGGCATAGCCAAAACGAGTCATCTTTTTCCCTGTACACCAATAAGGCCCCATCAGCGTAAGGGACAGTTTTAAGTGTGACCTCAATCCTGGCTGAGAGAAACGTGAATGTGATGGTGTGATTATTGACTATAACTTTTGCAAAATGATGAGGTCAGTAAAGATTTAGGATCGAAATTTCTCAATCTAGCCAGATTCTCACCAAGCTTTTTGCTAAATTTTTGTTCTATGGAATACCAACGAGAGGGTGATATTTCATATTGTTAGTACCTAAATATCGCCAACGATTATGTCATGTCTGAGCCTTTTGTTCATTATTTATGAATTCTAAACCTTAACTATTTCGGAAAATGAATGTAGTTATATACTATCTACAAAGCATACAATTTTAATTGAGAGGGTAACAATGGATTTCATAGACAAAGTCCGCGAATTGTCTGTACAAATTCCGAGAATCAAACAGCAAGGGCTTATCAAAACAGAGGAGGGGACAAAAAACGCTTTAATTATGCCGTTCATCAACGCGCTTGGTTACAACGTTTTTGATCCTACTGAAGTAACGCCGGAACTGATTGCCGATGTTGGCACAAAAAAAGGCGAAAAAGTAGACTATGCCATTTTAAAAGATGGCAAGCCCATCATACTCTTTGAATGTAAATGTTGTGGCACGGACTTAGGGCAAGTTCAGGCTTCACAATTATTCCGGTACTTTTCAGTGACCGAAGCACGTTTCGGTGTCTTGACAGATGGGGTTATTTATCAGTTTTATACCGACCTGGAAGCCCCCAACAAGATGGACACCAAACCCTTTCTGGTAATTGATATGCTTGACATTAAAGAACCTCTCATCGAGGAGCTTAAGAAGTTCACAAAAACGGCCTTTGACGTTGAGCAAATTATATCAACGGCTAGCGAATTGAAATACACTAGCGCAATCAAGAAAATCATTACCGCACAATTGGCACAACCAACCGAAGATTTTGTCCGTTTTTTTGCTTCCCAGGTTTATTCAGGACGTCTGACGCAAACGGCACTGGCACAATTCACAGAAATAACAAAACGCGCTTGGCGTGAGGTCATTGCTGACCGGATGAAAGATACCTTTACCAAAGCTGCTGAAGATGCGACGGCTACCAAAGAAGAGGAAATAATTGTTCCTCCCGTAGAAGCGGTATCATCTGATAAAGTTGTTACAACTGAGAATGAACTCGAAGCCTATCATATTGTTAGAGCGATTGTACGGGAAGTTATAGATGTCAAACGGGTTGTTTTAAGAGATGCCCAAAGCTATTGTGCTATTTTGATCGATGATAACAACCGTAAACCCATATGCCGATTTCACTTCAATGGTTCAAAGAAGTATGTAGGCTTTTTTGATGAGCAAAAGCATGAAGAACGTGTACTAATTGAAAGTATAGATGAGCTATTTAACCATGCTAATCGTTTAAAGACTACGGTAAGCGGTTACATTCAAGCTAAAACTCAATAGGGGTATAGCTATCTTTTCGTACACCCGATTCGGATATCGTTTGTTGGGGGAGGTTAACCCTCCCCAATTGCCTCAGTTGCCATATCGCCCAAAAATCTATTCGCCGTCCTCAAACGTTACTTTCTGGTAAATGTCGCCCATCGGCAGCGAGAAGTCCAGTGACGGCAGCCGAATGGTATCCTCCGGTTGGCTCAACACGGTCAGCAGCCAGCTTTCCGCTGTCTGGCGCGTATAGTGTTCCACCTGGCATTGGTTCTGCGCCACCAGCAGGTAATCGTGCAGGTCGCTCAGTTCGCGGTAATATTTGAACTTCCGCCCACGATCATAATCTTCTGTCGAGGCTGATAAAATTTCGATGATGACACCGGGGTTGAGCAGGGTGTTTCGACTGCCTTCCCGGTAGAGCGCTGTCCCGCACACCACCACCAGATCGGGGTAGAAAAAAACATTGTGGCGCACCTGCACCCGCATATCACTTTGAAAAACCTGGCACGGACGTTCCAGCAGATGGCCGTACAGCCGGTAATGGAACGCCGAGGCGATCTGGTTGTGCCGTTCAGACGCTCCGGCCATTGCGTACACCTGGCCGTCAATGAACTCATGCCGGATTTCGGATTCCGCCTCGGCAGCAAAATAGGCTTCGACTGTCCAGTTTTCGGGTTGCGGTAGTGCCGACATGGGCTGCTCCCTTTCACCGCTTGGGTTTCAAACCATCATCAGACCGAGACAAACCACATTCGCTCGGCTTTTTGTTTCCTCATCAGTATAACACCGAAAATGACCGCTTCCGGGTTGCACGCCGGGAAAGCCTCACAAACCGCCGCTGGCACACATTCCCCATCTCGTCGCTCGTATTGGTTATAATGAATACACGGTTGATTGAGTCGAGCGTTTCATCAATGGCTGTCGCGCCGCCTATACGCATCAAGCCAAGACTCGCTGATGCGCCACCCTGGGTTCAAACCCCAGGGCTACGGGAAAGCCAAGCCTCCTAAAGGGGCTGCTCAGATTTTTGTCGGGTAGAAACTAGCCCTTTCAGCCAGAGGACTTTGAGCCTCTGGCGGCCAAAATGCTTAACTTGATGCTAATGGGTGCGCTATCGCCGCCCACGTTTTTGCATGGCGAAACCTATTGAAGGTGTAATGAAAGATGATGAATGCCTATATCATACTTCTGCGCGGTATCAATGTCGGCGGCAAAAATAAAGTACCAATGGCGGGATTGAAAAAATGTTTGGAAGCACTGGGATTTTCCAACGTTTTAACTTATATTGCCAGCGGTAATGTGATTTTAGAATCCGACCACCCCACTGACGAGATCAAAGCTCAGATTGAAGCGGCGCTGCCGGAGAACTTCAAACTGGATACCCAGATTATCAAAGTTTTGGTGTTGACTCGCAACCATCTCCAGGCCGTCATTGATAACAAGCCCGAAGGCTTCGGTGAGCAGCCAGAGAAATATCACAGTGATGTTATTTTTTTGATGGGCATCACCCCGGAAGAAGCCTTGCCCGTTTTTGCGCCCAGAGAAGGTGTTGACCGTATCTGGCCGGGGGCTGCGGTCATTTACTCCCAACGTCTCAGCGCTGAACGTACCAAAAGCCGACTTAACAAAATCATGGGGACACCGGCCTACAAGTCCATGACCATCCGCACCTGGAACACGATCACCAGGTTACTCAAGCTACTTGAGGAGTCTGACACCCGTAACCCCGAACACTGAACAAATGTTTGAACAGATGTTCACTCCATCGCCCTCGTTTTCGCTTATATTATCTACATGGGAAATAATTTCCGTGCTGTACGGTCACGATATATCGTGTCCGTACTCTTCCGGCTTGGCGACTGACGACTGGAGACGGGTGACTTGCAAAAATGGCAGCAATGGCAGCGGCAGTCCCCCTCCCTGTTCCGCCGCCGCCAATTTTGCCAAACTTTGTGCCATTGTGTCTTTGTGCCTCTGTGTTACGCTTTTCTCTTTTTTCCTTTGCGCGCTTTGCCACTTTGCGTCTGTGCGGAGCCTCCCGCTTGCGGGATTGCGTTACGCTTTTTCTTCCCCCACCGGCTCCAGCCGCACGGTGAAATGGCGCAGCACCGGCGCTTGCCACACAATCCGATACCCCGGCAGGCGCTCGCGTTGGGCATACACGGCTAGAATCACTTCGGCCAGGTAATCCACATGGCTCTGCGTGTAGGTGCGGCGCGGGAACGCCAGCCGCACCAGTTCCATCGCGGCGGGTTGTTCGCTGCCGTCCGGTTGCAAACCGAACATCACCGTGCCGATTTCGACGCCGCGCACGCCGCCCAGCAAATACAGTGCGTTATTCAGCGCCCACGCTGGATACTGCGTCGGTGGAATATGGGGCAGCATGGCGCCCGCGTCAATGTAAACCGCGTGGCCGCCCGTCGGCTGGACAATCGGCACGCCCACCGCCGTCAGTTTGTCGCCCAGGTACGCAATTGAGCGAATCCGGTAGCGGAGATAATGTTCATCCAACGCTTCATACAGCCCAACGGCGATAGCTTCCAGATCATAGCCAGCCATGCCGCCGTAAGTGGGAAAGCCTTCCGTGAGGATTTCCAGATTGCGACACCGCGCCGCCAGATCATCATCATTCATTGCCAGGAAGCCGCCGATGTTTGCCATGCCGTCTTTTTTGGCGCTCATCGTGCAGCCGTCAGCGTAGCTAAACAATTCACGCGCAATCTCCATCGGCGACTTGTCAGCATAGCCATCCTCGCGGGTTTTGATGAACCAGGCGTTTTCGGCAAACCGGCAGGCGTCAATAAAAAACGGGATGCCATATTTGTGCGCCACCGCGCTCACCGCACGCACGTTCGCCATACTGACCGGCTGCCCGCCGCCGGAATTATTCGTTACCGTCAGCATGATGGCGGGGATGCGTTCTTGACCCTCGTGCGCCAACAAATCTTCGAGCGCGTCAAGATTCATGTTGCCTTTAAAGGGGTGAATCAGGCGCGGCTGGCGGCCCTCGGCAATCACCAGATCACGCGGAATCGCGCCAACATGTTCGACATGGGCGCGCGTGGTATCAAAGTGGGTGTTGTTGGGGATGATGTCGCCCGCTTTGGCGATGGTATTA
>DATALK010000177.1:0-12617 GCA_036261085.1 Phototrophicaceae bacterium
GCAAACCGAAGCCCAGGCGCGCCTCCGGGTCGGACAGCGTGTTGGCATTTTAACCCCGGATGAAGAAGTCCCGGTTTTTGATGGCATCCCAGTTGTGTTATTTCCACTGGGAGCAGTGAACAATCTGGCACAAATCGGCACCCAGCTTTTTAACGGGCTGCGGGATTTGGATCGTCAGGGCGTAGATGTCATTCTGGCGCATACTTTTGCGCAAACCGGCCTGGGATTAGCGATTTATGACCGCCTGCTGCGCGCGGCAGAAGGCCGAATCATTTCTTGTTAACACCAAACACCCTGCTAGTGAAAATTGTTTGGGTTTTTAGTCGCAGGGTAGATGTCATTTTTTAAGCGCCTGGCGTTGAGCTTTTGTCAGGCTCTTGACCACCAAATCATAAGAGTGGTCAATCATCTCAAAAACTTCACTATCAGAAATACTATCATCTATGGCGACACTATTCCAATGGCGTTTGTTGAGATGATAACCCGGCGTAACCGCGGGATAAGTTTCTCGCAGAATAATCGCCCAGGTAGGATCACACTTCAGGCTGATCGTTCCGCCCCCCACCGGCAGCAGCGCAAACATTTTACCCATGACTTTAAAAACCGCCGGATCATCACCAAACGGAAAATCCTCGACAGCGGCGAGATGGGAAAGACAGTAGGCGCGCAGTTCGTCACGATTCACAATGAAACATCCTTTCTATACGCACCTGATTGTACCTCAACCTTTGGCGAATGGGGAAAATCACGTTATGATAACAGGCATTAAATAATATTTGTAACAAAGTGTAACATTAACGAGAGGAACCCGAGTGGCGAAGCGTATCAGTATTCTGCACTTCGCCAGCCCTCCAACGGTTGGCGGGGTTGAGGCAACGATAGCCTACCATGCGCGCGGGCTGGCCGATCTAGGCTACCGTGTGCGCATCGTGAGTGGGAGCGGCGCGACTTTTGATGACCGCATTGAAACCTGGATCAATCCCCTCTTTAGTTCCAAACATCCCGAAGTTTTAGCCGTCAAAAAAGAACTCGACGCCGGGATTGTCTCCCCGACGTTTACAGCCCTCGTAAAACGACAGTTAGCCGCACTCGACGAAGCGCTGCGGGAATGGGATGTTTGTCTGGTTCACAATGTCCATACGCTGAATAAAAATTTGCCACTGACGGCGGCACTGGCACAGTTGGAAACGCCGCGCTGTTTGGCTTGGTGTCACGATTTGGCCTGGACTAATCCGCAGTATTTGCCAGAGTTGCATGAAGGGTATCCCTGGAATTTACTGCGGCAGGTTTGGCCGAACACCCGGTATGTCACCGTTTCTGAGGCACGGCGCGAAGAATTAGCGGAATTACTGGGCGTGCCACCGTCGGCAATTGCGGTTGTGGTGCCGGGGGTTGACCCGGCGCGTTTTTTCCAATGGACAGCAACCACACGCCAAATTGAAATCCAACTGCACTTATTGGATGCCGACGGTATTTTACTGCTGCCCGCCCGCCTCACTCGGCGCAAAAACATTGCGCTGGCGCTGCATGTCCTGGCCCATCTGCGCACTCAAAGCGGGCAGGATTTTCGGCTGATCGTTACGGGGCCACCCGGCCCGCATAACCCTGCCAATCCTGGCTATCTGGGTGAACTGCTTGACCTGCGGCGAACGCTCAGATTAGAAACCGCTGCCCATTTCCTGTATGAGTTGGCTGACCCGCCATTGATTCCCGATGACAACACCATTGCTAACCTCTACCAACTGGCCGATGCGCTGTTCTTTCCCAGCATTCAAGAGGGATTTGGTATTCCTATGTTAGAAGCGGGACTGGCCGGTTTGCCCATCTTTTGTTCGGATATTCCACCATTCCGCTTAACTGGTGGCCCCTTTGTGACTTATTTTGATCCGGTCAACGAACCTGCCGACACCATTGCCGCGCGGATTCTCCAGGGGCTTACGGCTTATCCCCCCTATCACCTGCACCGCCGCGTCCGCCGTCAGTACCGTTGGGAAAGCCTTGTCCGTGATCAGGTTGTGCCTCTAGTGGAGGAAATATGAATCTCTACAATATCATTCTAGTTTTATCGGATACGGCCCATCTGGACGATTGGATTGGTCTGGCGACCCGCCTGCTGCCAAACGGCGGCGAAATTCATATTCGCGGGTTGGTCACGGTTGAGGCCGGAAAATCGTTGAGTGAGGGGGCGCTGCTGACGCGGGCATTACGAGATGTGATCTACGAAGCCGCACAGGCTAATCCGTATATTCACGATGATATTCATGTTTATGTTGACTACCAGCCCTTCCGGCGGGTGCTGGAAGATGTCCTTAATCTGGAAGCCGACTTGCTGTTGGCGCAGTGGGAAGCACCAACCGCCCTCATCGGCGGCCTGAATACCGATGAAATTTTCCAGCAGGCGGATTGTGATATGGTGTTAATCAGCGGCAAAAACTGGCAAGCGGACGGTGATGTGCTGCTGTCTTTGCGCGGCGGCCCGAATATGTCTATTGGTGTCCGGGTCGCCCAAGCCCTGGCGGATGAGTGTACTATCACCCTGTTTCATGCGGCTGACCGGCGGCGCATCGCCCCAGACCTCGAATTAGTAATGCGGGCTGTACCCCAGATTGCCCGAACCGTGACCGCCGTCACCAGTATTGCCGATGGTATTGTGCGCGAAACAACCGGACATAAAGCGATTGTCATGGGAGCGTCGTTCCGCCGCCCCGAAAAAGATAAACCCTCGCAGCATCCCGTGATTGAAGAAGTCTATCAGCGCACCAATTTGCCCATCGTGCTGGTACGCGGTATGCGGCGGGAAGAATTGGAATTTCACGAACCCCGCCCGCTGGAACAGATCGAAGAAACCCTCTCCACGCGGGTAGATCGCTGGTTTGCCGAAAACACCTTTCACAGCGGCGAGTTTAGCAATTTGCGCGCCCTAATGGAACTCAAAGAGAAGCGCGGCCTGACCATCAGTGTCGCCTTACCTGCATTAAATGAAGAAGAAACGGTGGGGGATGTCATCCAGACGCTCAAAACCGCCTTGATGGATGAAGTTCCCTTAGTGGATGAATTTGTCTTGATTGACAGCCGTTCAACCGATAACACCCTGGCGATAGCTCAAGACTGCGGCATTCCCACCTACGTTCACCAGGAAATTTTGCCGGAGGTTGCCGGGGTGTATCCGGGCAAGGGGGAGGCGTTATGGAAAAGCCTGTATGTCACCAAAGGAGACATCATTGTCTGGGTAGATACCGACATCACCAACATCCACCCACGCTTCATCTATGGTCTGCTGGGGCCGCTGCTGAAGCAGCCACGCATCCAATATGTTAAAGGGTTTTATGCCCGCCCGATCAATGTAGACGGTGTCATCCAGGCGTTTGGCGGCGGGCGCGTGACCGAATTAGTGGCAAGACCCCTGATTAACCTGTTTTACCCGGAACTGTCCGGTGTTATTCAGCCGCTTTCCGGCGAATATGCGGGACGGCGCGCCGCCCTGGAACAAGTGCCATTTTTCAGCGGCTACGGGGTGGAAACTGGGCTGCTGATTGATCTGTTGGAGCGCTACGGATTGGAAGGTATTGCCCAGAGCGATCTGGAGGTGCGCGTTCATCATAACCAACCGCTGGTGAGCCTGAGTAAAATGTCATTTGCGATTTTACAGGTCTTTATGGCGCGGTTGGAAGCTCGCTATGGTGTTCCGTTGATCGAAAGAGCGAACCGCAGCATGAAACTGGTAGTACAAGACCCGGAACGGTTCGCCCTGGAGATTGCCGAAATTGGCGATATGGAACGGCCCCCCATGCTCACGCTGGATGCCTACAGGGAAAAACATGGACTCAAAGATTGAGGCCCGCATCGCCGCTAAACTCCAGCGGCTTTACGGCGATGTCGAACTGCTTGAGCCGCTGCGACAGATGCTGGCCGCCAACCCCATTCCACCACGCCCAGGAACCCTGAGCGAACGAGACGCGCTGATAATTGCCTATGGCGATCATGTGCAGCATAACAGCGAAGCGCCATTGCAAACCCTGCACACCTTCGCCAGCACCTACCTTAAAGACCTTATCAGCGGTATTCATATCCTGCCCTTTTACCCTTACACCTCCGACGATGGTTTTTCAGTAGTGGATTACCAGACGGTTAACCCGGAACTTGGCTCCTGGGGGCTGATAAAATCGTTAGGGGCGGATTTCCGGCTGATGTTTGATCTGGTGCTGAATCATGTGTCGGTTTCGAGCGCGTGGTTTCAAGGCTTTTTGCGCGACGAACCGCCCTACCGGGATTATTTTATAACCGCCGATCCTGTCGAGGATTGGTCGCAGGTAGTGCGCCCCCGAACTCACCCCGTCTTAACCCCCTTCGAGACTGCCGCCGGTGTTCGGCACGTCTGGACGACCTTCAGCACCGATCAGGTTGACCTGAACTATGAAAATCCGGCAGTGTTGTTAGCGATGCTCGAAACCCTGCTGATTTATGTGCGGGAAGGCGCAGACTTCATCCGGCTGGATGCGATTGCCTACCTGTGGAAAACGCGACAAACAGCCTGCATTCATTTACCGCAAACCCATACCGTCGTTCAGCTTTTCCGGGATGTGCTGGATGCTGCCGCGCCCTGGGTCAAACTTATTACAGAAACAAATGTGCCCCATGTCGAAAATCTATCGTACTTTGGCGATGGGCGAAACGAAGCGCAACTTGTTTACCAGTTTGCGCTGCCGCCGCTGCTGCTGCATACCTTTTATACTGGCGATGCTCGCAAACTATCCGCATGGGCGAGCGAATTAAAAACACCCTCGGAGGCCACCTCCTTTTTTAACTTCACGGCGTCTCACGATGGAATTGGCCTGCGCCCGCTCACGGGGCTGGTGGCTGAAGCAGCGATTCAAACCATCGCGGATACGGTTCTGGAACGCGGCGGACAAATATCGTATAAGATGAATCCTGATGGCAACCACAGTCCTTACGAACTAAATATCACTTACTTTGACGCCCTGGCGGTGCCGGGAGAAGCGCTGGCACGTTCGGTTGATCGCTTTATGGCTTCGCAAGCGGTGATGCTGGCGCTGGCCGGTCTGCCAGGAATTTACCTGCCAAGTCTGTTTGGAGCCGGGAACTGGGCCGCGGGAGTCATACAAACCGGACGGACGCGCACCATTAACCGCGAAAAGTTTGATTTTGCTGGGCTGGCTGGTGTCCTTAATGATCCAAACACTCGCCAGGCGCAGGTTTTCCAGCTTTACCGGCACCTGCTCCGACGGCGGCGCACCGAAGCGGCCTTTCACCCCGGCACGCCCCAGCAGGTACTAGATATTCATCCCGCCGTTTTTGCGCTCAAACGTGGCGAGCTGTTGGCGTTGCACAATATGAGTAATACCCCAATATCAATTGATTTACCTTCCGGGCAGTGGCATGATTTGATTAGTGACAGAAATTATCAGCAGCAGACGAATCTGTCTCCCTATCAAAGCGTCTGGTTAGTGCCCGGAGAGCGCCGTGAGCATCGAACGCCTGCATAATCGCATTGATCTGATTGACATCCCCTTTACGGATCGGGGGTCGCGGCTGCTGGTGTTTCGCCAGGGACACGAATTGTCCATCCGGCTGGCAGAGCGCTGGGTAAAATGGGAGAACGAAGTCGGACACTATCGCCAGCGCCCGCCGCTTGTGACTGATTTTACGTTTTTGTCAGCAACCGGGGAACCGCTGCTGGATATCAAGGCTGATACCTACCCGGATCGCATCCACCTGCATACCAGCGTCGGCACATTTGATTGGGTTTTTCTGGATGCAGAAACGCTGCTGGTGCGTTTGCCCGTTGGGCGGTACGGTTTCAGCTTCACCGTTTATGCCCAGGATGCCCAAAACGACTATCGCGGCGGGGCCATGCACGGCAAACGTAATTTTGCTTATACCACCAATGCCCGGTTGTTCGAAAACCGGATTGAAGCCATTGAGGATGATCATTTTCACGTTGAAACACAGCTTGAAGCGCGGGCTGGTGATGCGTTACTGCTGAATATTACGCCGCGTCTGGGCTACAATCGCTCGATCCCCAATGCCGATAAAGCGCTGGAAGCCGCCCAGGCGCGCTGGCAAGCCTGGTTTGATCTGGTGCCGCCCGTACTGGACGAATACCGCGATCAATACCTGTATGCGTGGTGGATTATGCGCTCCGGGCTGGTGAACACGCGCTATTTTTTTACGCGGGAAGCGCTGCTGCCGTCCAAAATTCACTATGTTGGCGTTTGGCACTGGGATCAGGTGTTTCATGCGCTGGCCTACCGGCATGTGGACACCAATCTGGCGGAAGACCAGTTACGTATCGTCCTTGACCATCAACGGCCCGATGGCATGTTACCGGATGCCATCCACGACGAAGGACTGGTTACCCATCTGGAAAAGCCGGTAAACGCGGATGTGACCAAGCCGCCCATCATGACCTGGGCCGTCCTGAAAATGTACGAAACGTCGCGGCATGACGATTTCCTGAAAGAGGTGTACGAACCGTTGGTGCGTTGGAATCACTGGTGGATGACGGCCAATCGTAACGGCAATGGCTTGTGTGAATATCATCATCCGTTTTCGTCGGGACTAGACGATAATCCGCTGTGGGATGCCGGGATGCCCGTCGTTGCGCCGGATTTAAATACTTATCTGGTCTTGCAGCATGAAAGTCTCGCGCAAATTGCGCGGCACATTGGCGAAAAGGAAGCGGCAGAGCGCTACGAACAGGAAGCCGCGCGAATGCTGGCGGATATGGTGGAACAGCTCTGGGACGAAGCGGTTGGGGTGTTCCGAGCCTACCATGATGGGCAACCACTGCCAACACTGACCCCATTTGGCCTGTTGCCGCTGCTGACCGGCAAACTACCGGAGCCTATCACCAGGCGGTTGATAACAAGCCTAACCGACCCCGATTTGTTCTGGACTCCCTATCCACTCTCGACAGTGGCCGTTTCTGACCCGACCTTCAACCCGATGCAAATGTGGCGGGGGCCGGTCTGGATTAACGTCAATTACTTCTTTGTGGAAGCCCTCAAAGGTAATGGCTACCACGAATTAGCCGGTGAACTGCGGCGTAAGACCTTGAATCTGCTCATGCAGCACAGTGATATTTATGAATACTATAATCCCCTCACGGGCGAACGCCCCGTGAAGGCGGCGCCCATGTTTGGGTGGTCGGCGGCCCTGTTTATTGAATTAGCGTTAGACGAAACCGCCGCTAGAGAAAGTACTAAACGACTATCGGCTAAAGCCGATAGGTTCATGGGTCACTGAAAGTGACGGTTTCAGGCTAAAGCCAGCAGGATGTCCATAGGCTGAAGCCCACTCAAGGCCACGACTGAAACTCGTCACGGCTCAATCCCAAAGTTCTCATCCGGGGGTTCGCTCTGATGTTTCTCGATATAGTCCTTAATCAGGTCTTGCGTCACGGTGTCCACCGTCGCACAAAAATAGCCGCGCGCCCACAGATGTTGGCCCCAATAGCGTTTCTTCAAGTGCGGAACCTCGCCTTGCAGCTTCCGCGACGAAACCCCTTTCAGAGATTGCACGATTTTAGCCGGACTCAGCAGCGGCGGACACGAGACCAGCCTGTGGATATGATCGGCACTCACATGCCCTTGCAGAATGGCAAGATCGCGGCTCATACACACCTGCCGCAGAATCTCACGGGTGCGCTCGGCCACCTCTCCACGCAATACTTGATAGCGGTATTTCGTCACCCACACCAAATGGGATTGAATGTCATACAGCGTATGCGCCCCTTTTCGATACGCTGGCATATCCGCCTCTCCATCGCTGACGGAACACTAATCCTACCGCCTTTTTCTGCTAAAGCTATTCGCCTAAAGGCGAAGGTTTTAGACCGGGCGCATGGAAATAAAATATAACAACACGGAATGTAAGGGCAAGGCATTATCCCGACGCCAAAGTTTATGGGTCAATATCATCGCCCACTCCTTCCAATAGCGCCTTATTTGCGTCTTCAGACGCCCCTTGCACGTCTTTATAATAGGACGACTGTGAGGCCCAAACATGGATACATCAATCGAAGTTATCTGGAACACCTTTAATCACCGCCTGGGACGCTTTATTCGCAGCCGGGTGGATGATAAACAAATCGCCGACGATCTGCTGCAAGATGTCTATATAAAAATTCATACCAACCTAGACCGGCTGCGCGACGATGACCGGTTACAAGCCTGGGTCTACCAGATTGCCCGCAACGCCGTCTATGATTACTACCGCAGTTTAAAACCGGTGGCCGAAATCACCGAAGCGATTACATTACCCGAAGATACAAACGAGTCGGACGAAATCACCGAGCAACTCACCCACGCCGTCCGCTCGATGATTGAATTCCTCCCCGACGAATACCGCGAGGCCCTCATTCTAACGGAGATGAAAGGGCTGACCCAAAAGGAACTGGCCGAATATTTAGGCATCTCTGTTTCCGGCGCAAAATCACGAGTCCAGCGTGGGCGTAAACTGCTGCGCGAAATGCTGCTGCGCTGCTGCCATTTCCAATTTGACCGCCGAGGCAAAGTGATAGACTATTATCCGCACTGTGGCTGCTGCTCCCCGAACGGCTGCGCCAACTAACCTGCGTCTTTTTAGCCATTAGCCCGTCTTTAGATACAGACAGGTACATACGCTGAAAGGAAGCTATCATGTCAGATCAAATTCACGAAGCCGTCCGAGAACTGTATGGCAGTATTGCCAGCGGCAAAACTTCGTCGTGCTGCGGCTCCACTTCGGACTGCTGTGGGTCAGCCAGCCCCAACACGTTACTGTATGATGATGCCGCCATGCTCAACGGTTTACCAGTAGATGTCACCCAGCTATCCCTCGGCTGTGGCGATCCGGTTTCAATTGCCAGTTTAAAACCGGGCGAAACGGTACTTGACCTGGGCAGCGGCGGCGGCATTGACTGTTTCCTGGCCGCGCGGCAGGTTGGCGAAACCGGCTACGTTATCGGCGTGGATATGACCCCGGCCATGCTCGAAAGAGCCAACGCCAACAAGACAAAAATGGGCGTGACTAACGTCGAATTTCGCCAGGGACAAATTGAAGCGCTGCCAGTAGACGACAACAGCATTGATGTGATTATGTCCAACTGTGTCATCAATCTGTCACCAGACAAACGCGCGGTGTTCGGCGAAGCCCTGCGGGTGTTGAAACCGGGTGGCCGCGTCTCCATCAGTGACATTGTAACCGAAGGCGAATTCTCGCCGGAAATGCGGGCTGATGCCGCACAATGGGCCGAGTGTGTATCCGGGGCGATTGATGTCAACGCTTACACCAGCATCATGCACGAAACCGGTTTTGTGGATATTCAGGTGGTCTCGAAAATCGCCGCCGACAGCGAAACCGAACGTCAACCAGGACAACCGCGCATTTACAGCGCCCGGATTACGGCCTACAAACCGGCGGTTTAAGCATGTCCAGCGGGGAGCGCACCCAAGCGCTCCCCAACTTCACCTTCAGCTTTCCCCAAACTGGTGCGCCGCTGAACCACAATTTGACGCGCATAGTAACTATGCTACAATGACCTCATCACTTGATTCACACAACCCCCGCTTCGTTCGGGTCAGACCAACAGGAGATTGAAAATGTCCTTCATCACGATTCTGAAGCAAGCGGACATTTTTTATGAATTGACCAACACCCAACTGGAACTGGTCGCCTCCATTTGCAGCGAAAAAACGTACCAGTCCGACGACATTGTTTTTGAAGAAAATACCCCCGGCACCGAGCTGTATGTCATTGCGGCGGGCGAGGTTGAAATCCTGGTCAATCCGGCGCTGGTCGGCAAAAAGGATGCTACTGGCGGCATGTTTGCCATCGCTACCCTGCGGCGCGGACAGTGTTTTGGCGAAGTCTCGCTGGTAGATGAAGGGGTGCGCTCGGCGGGCGCGCGCTGCTCCCAACCCGACACGCACCTGATCGCCATCCCGCGCGATAAACTGATGCTGCTGTGTGATACCTATCCGCAGTTGGGCTACCGCCTGATGCGGAATTTGGCCGCTGATCTGGCGATGAAAATCCGCCACACGGATTTACAGGTGCGCGAACAACTGACCTGGGCGCCCCATCCGACCAATCAATAACGCTGCCGCTCACTAAAACCAAACATCATGACTTTTGCGGCGGCCATCATTATTGCGGCGTTGTTAATCGGCCTGTCTAAAGGGGGAATTGGCGGCTCCATCCCCGGAGCCTTTGTGACCCCCCTGTTGAGCCAGATTTTACCTACCGGCCAAGCGGTAGGGATTGTGTTACCGATGCTCATGATCGGTGATCTGTTTGCGCTGCGGGCGTACTGGCGGCGGTGGGACATCCGGCAAATCAAACTGCTGCTGCCGATGGCCTTAGTCGGTATCGTGATGGGCAGTTTGTTCCTGATTGCGCTGGCCGACAACCGCCAGGATACGCTGTTACGCCGCATCATTGGCGTCTTCACCCTGCTCCTGGTGATTTACAAACTGGTCAGCGGGCGGTTAAAGGGCTTACATTACCAACCGCGCCGCTGGCACGCCTACCTGGCGGGGTGGGCGTCCGGTTTTGGTTCGGCGCTGGCAAATGTCGGCGGGCCACCCTTCACCACCTACATGCTGCTGCAAGAACAAACGCCCGAAACGTTTATCGGCACGACCACGCTGTTTTTTGCGATTGTTAACATGGCAAAACTACCGCTGGCCCTGCTGAATAAAAATGTGTTAAACCTGGAACTCATCGTCAGCACCTTATGGATATTACCCCTCATCCCCGTGAGTGTCTGGTTAGGACGGCGCTTTGTCAAATGGATTAATCCCGTCTGGTTTGAGCGCATGATGCTGGTGGTGTTATTTATCATGGCGCTCTATCTCCTGTTCACCTAATCCCTGCTGGCGGCGGCGGCAGAGGTGGGGGGACGGCGGCGGCAGGGAAAAGTCATCAGTCGCCAGCTTCCAGTCTCCAGTCCAAGACAAGCAAGAACCTCACCCCCAGCCCCTCTCCATGTGATGGAGAGGGGAGAAAATGCGTGTCGGCGAGATGGCGAAAATGGCGGCGGCGGAAGGGAGGGGGACTGCCGCTGCCATTGCTGCCAAGATTGCAAGTCGGCAGTCACCAGTCGGCAGTCTCCAGTCAAAAGACAAAAACAAAGACACGGAAGCATCCTCGATCAATCGCTAGAGATAGTGTAAGCGAAAAGGCGAACGGTGGGGTAAACATTTGTTCGAACATTTGTTTACTTTTTTAGACTATAGTCATTAGTCCATAGTCTTTAGTCGAAAGGCAGGGTAGGAAAAACACCGTGTTTGGCAGCAGCGGCGACCAAAGGTTAATGGCTACCAGTAGAGGCTGATGCAAATAAAATCACGCGAAACAGGATTGAAATATTCTCTTATTTCCCATTTCAGTTTTCAATAGACACTAATTTTCAGCCAGTATTCTTTCCTGCCAAAATTCGGCCAAAACATCGGAAGTAATTTCGCAAGTCACCACAAATTCATGGCGGACATCTTGGATTTTCTCTATACATTTAATTTTATAGTACAGCTTATCAACTAAATAAATACCTGTTTTGTACTGCTCGTAGTATAGGGGGAAATTTTTGAGGCGTTCAACCATTACCTGTTTATATTTATCGATTACACGCAAAACAATTCTATTATACAAATACCAAGTTAGCTCACTTCTTGCGCCTCCATCGTGGTTAGCATCAATTTCGTCCTCAATAATCCTATCCATCCAACTAACCATTTCAGCAAACACTTCATCGCCCCGCTTTTCACCTTCGTCATAAACTTTTATCTCAGTATCCTTACTGAGTTTTTCTTGTCTGGTAGGAAATACAAGTTGATCTGAGAGCCAACCCGCCAAGTCTTCATATTCTACTGTCCATTTACTTTGGCTATTATCATGGTTAATGTCGTAGTGATTCTGCAAAACCGCAATCAGGCAATGACATCCAAAATAATACACTTTTGCATTTTGTGGCAGACTCATAATATGCTCTTGAAAACGGAACAACATAGGGAGCAAGAAACACCTCTCGCTCCCTTCGAGGAGTTGTATTTGCCAAAAAGTGTATATTTATTGAAGACTGTCTTAACTGCCGTTCGAGCTGACCAACCGCACAAACTTACGCTTGCCAACCTGTAAAACCACCGGCAGCATGTTCATCGTAACTTTCGCCATTGGGTCGGTCACCGGCTGTTCGTTCAGGCGAATACCGTTCTGCTCCATCAGACGTTTGGCCTCGCCGCCACTGCTGACCATATTCAACCGGCGCAGAATATCCACCACGCGCTCCTCAGCGGTCAGCGTTGCTTCCGGCATGTCCGTTGGCAGGCCACCGTGACTGCGGAAGACTTCATCCCATTTCTGCTGGGCGGCTTCAGCAGCTTCCGGGCTGTGGAAAATACCCACCAGCGTGCGCGCCAGTCGCATTTTTTCCTGGTTGGGATGCAGCGTGCCACTTTCCAGACCCTTTGTCAGATCGGCCAACTGCGGCGGCGTCCAGCCCAAGAGCAGCTTGTGATAGATCACCAGCGCTTTGTCCGGCACGCTCATCACCTTGCCGAACATGTCAAACGGTTCGGACATAATCGGGATGTGATTGCCCAGGCTCTTGCTCATTT
>DATALK010000198.1:0-3141 GCA_036261085.1 Phototrophicaceae bacterium
AGGCAGCAAACCCAAGAGCGCCGAAGCGCTGGAAGTGGTGGCATCCATATTATGCTGGCCTTGCAGAATGGCAATCGCCTGGGGCACGGTCTGCTTGGAAGTGGAAACCAGCAGCACCATCGGCAGGAAAAATTCATTCCACGTCCAGATAAAAAAGAACACAAACAACACCGACAGCGACGGCAAACTGATCGGCATCACAATACGGAATAAGAGCTGCACTTTGCTGCAACCATCGCTGATGGCGGCTTCCACAATTTCGCGCGGGAACGAAGCCAGCACCGACGAGAGTAAATACGTACCAAAGGCACTTTGGATCACGGCCATTACCAGGATAACGGACAGGTGGTTATTGTAGATGCCAAAGAATTTAGCGAAGTAATACAGCGGATAGGCCAGGGCTTCCTGCGGCAGCGTGTTTGCCATCAGAAACAGAATCAGCAAAATCACGCGGCCTTTGACGCGCCCAATGCCCAACGCAAACGCATTCAGCAGCGAGAGCAGCACCCCCAGCACCGCCACCGAAAAACTAATCACGGTACTGTTCAGTAACTTATTGGTGAAGTCCACCCGATTCCAGAAATCAATCAGGCCATTCAGATAAATGCCCTGCGGCAGACTGAGCGGGCCGTTATTAGCGTATTCCGCCGGCGTTTTAAAAGCGTTGATAATGACGATAACAAACGGAAATAACATGATGATCAGCAGCAGGGCCAGGATTACCAGGGCCACATATTGCACCCAATCGTGGCGGCGTAAGGTAGCAGTCATTTATAAACCCTCCCGGCGTTCCTGGCGGGACTGAACACTGATAAAAATCGCGGTCAGAATAACGATAATGATCGTCATCAGCGTGGAAATAGTCGCGCCGTAGCCCACGTTGGCTTTTTCAAAAAAATTCTGATAGGCAAAATACGAGGGCACAATCGTAGCGCGTCCGGGGCCGCCGCGCGTTAAAACAAAAATCTGTGCAAAAACTTTGAGCGCGTGGATGATGGTCATCAGGACGACCACAAAAATTTCAGGGCGAATCATATGAATGGTGATGGAGAAAAAACGCCGCCACCAGGTCGCGCCATCTACCGCCGCCGCTTCGTATAATTCCGGGTCAACCCGCTGGAGCGCGGCCATAAAGATGACCAATGGATACCCCAGTTGAAACCAAACCATAATTGCCATCACGGTCAGGAGCGCGCTGGAAGCATCGCCCAACCAATTGCGCGTCAGCGACTCCAGCCCGATGCTGGTTAAAAAGTAGTTCAACGCCCCCCAGTTCGGCTGCAAAATCCACCGCCAGACCACCCCGGCAATCGCTACCGGCAAAATTTGCGGTAAATAAAAGCCCGCTCGAAAAAAACTGGAGACGCGCTGACCGAAGTGGCTGGCGATGTAATCAAACAAAAACGTCGCCAGGAACAGCCCTAAAATAGTCGGGATGATGGTCATGGCAACAATCATCGCCAGGTTATTCTGGAACGAAGCCCAGAACGTCGCGTCCGCAAACGCCTTTTCGTAATTGGCGAAGCCAATCCATTCGGGAGCGGCCACACCGTTCCACTTGGTAAAACTCACCCCAACATTCACCAGAAACGGCAGGATAATCACGAGCAGCAGCGCCAGCGCCCCCGGCACTAAAAAGACCCAATAGCCCCGATCCAGGGTGTAACTTTTTGTCTTTGGCGAAGACCATGAGCCGACGCCAACCAAACTCGATTGGACATCCGAAGCCGAAGTTGTATTCGTCATCCGTTTTTTCCTTACGAGGCCGGGCGCTTGTAAGAAGCGCCCGGCCTTTGGGCTTTCTAGACGGACTTTAACGTGTTGCCGTTAAAGACTACGATTTGACCGAAGCCAGATTCTCCACATAGGGTTGCGCGATGAAATCCAGGAATTCATCGGGGGTCATGGAACCGGCAATCAATTCCTGCACGCCGGAGACCAGAATGTCATAGTAACCGGGGGCCGGCCAGTCAGGATAGAACGCAAAACCATCATTCTCGACCAGAATATCGAAGTTGGCGATCAATTCCTGAACTTTCGGATCGGTAATCTTGGTGACATCCGCATTAATCGGGATACCACCGGAGTTGCCGAGCAGGGTCTGGATTTCTTCCGACAGGGTAATGTCAATGAAGTCGTAGGCCAGTTCTTTGTTCGCGGACTTTTCCGGCACGACCCAGATATTGCCACCGGAACCGGCGTTGAGCGTATTGCCGGGCATCAGGAAGATACCCCAATCAAAACCTTCAATTTCGCTCATGAAGCGGCCATACCACCAACTGCCCGACATCATCATCGGGTATTCGCCATTTTCAAAGGCCACACCCATATCTTCGGCGGGCATACCGGTGGCGTTGGGGTCAAGATAACCGTTCTTCACCCATTCGACCAGCTTTTCCGCGCCAAAGGTGAATTCCGGCCCGTGAAAATCAACGTCGCCCTGGTACAGTTCGAAGGCGTTGACAAAATCCCGATCCGCCTGGCTGAGAACCAATTCATAGAACACCTGCTGCGCCGGGTATTCACTCGCGCCCGTCCCCAGCGGAATAATGCCTTCCGCCGCGAACTTCGCCATCACCGCTTCCAGTTCTTCAAACGTGGTGGGAACTTCCAGTTCGTACTTGGCAAACAGGTCTTTGTTGTAATACATCATGACGTATTCGCCGTAGTTGGTCACGCCGTACCAGGAGCCGGAACCCATGATGCCGTTTTCGTAGCGGCTGGTGGTTTGCAGCGCCGGGCTGAGAATCTTGTCCCAACCGCGTTCAACAGCGACATCGGTCAGATCGGTGAGCAGACCTTGCTGCGACAGGAAACCGGCGGTGGCGTTGCCCTTGTTGTATTCCATCACATCCGGGGCTTCGTCCGAATTCAAAATCATAGGCGCGGTCTGCCGAATTTCTTCAAAGCCGCGCTCTTCGAATTCAACGGTCACTTCGGGGTGCATTTCTTTAAACTTCTCAATCGCCGCGTTCCAGGCAATGCCCATCGCGCCCGTCGGTGATTCGTAGTGCCAAATCTTAAAAACTTTTGCATCCTGAGCCAATGTGGATTGGAGCGCTACTGACAGCAGCAGCCCTACCAGGATGACCGGTAGAATTCGGGACATTTTTTTGAACATCTTAAAGCTCCTTATCATTC